>CAMBPW010000025.1 GCA_945869755.1 uncultured Gemella sp. | reverse complement strand
TTATGAAAATAACAAATTATCAAAAAGGTTTGCTATTTACTTTTTTAGGGGCAACTTTTTGGGGATTGTCTGGAGTTTTAGGAGAATATTTACTAAATGTTTCAAAAATAAATTCTACTTGGGTAGTCAGTAATAGACTATTTTATGCAGGGTTTATTATTATATTATATTTATATATAAAAGAAAAAAATGCTATATTTCAAATACTTAAAAATAAAAAAGACCTTTTTAAACTTATAAATTTTTCATTTTTAGGTATCGGATTATGTCAAGCAACTTTCTTTTTAGCTATAAAATATACTAATGCAGGGACAGCGGCTGTAATGCAATATACAGGACCTACAATGATAATGATTTATTATTGTTTTTTAAAAAGAAGATTACCATTTTCAAATGAATTTTTAGCAATTGTTTTTTCATTTTTAGGAACTTTTATTATTGCAACACATTTTAATATAAGTAACTTAATTATTTCAAACGAAGGTTTATTTTGGGGTATATCTTCTGCAATAACTTTAGCTACTTACAATATTTTATCGTTATCTTTAATTTCTAAATATGGTACTCTAGTTGTTGTAGGTTGGGGAATGTTTTTTTCGGGTATAACAATACAAATAGTTACAAATAGTTTTTATATTCCAAATAATTTTTCTATAGTTGATTTTTTATGTATGTTTGGAGTTATAATTATCGGAACAATTTTGTCTTTTAGTATTTATTTACAAGGTGTTCAATATATTGGTGCTGTAAAAGGAAGTGTTATAGCTTGTTTTGAACCTATAGCAGCAATTTTATTTTCATTTATTTTTATTGGAACAAAATTTCATTTTTATGATTTAATAGGAACAATAATAATTTTATTTTCTGTAATTGTGTTGAATAAAAAGTAACTAAAATCATAATATTTTGAATATAATTGAGAAGGTGATATAATTTATTAAAATAACTTATAATAATATGTTATACATACTTATCTATACAAATTAGTATTATAAAAGAACATATTTTTATATTTTTGGTGCAACTTTTATTTTAAGGTTGCACTTTTTATTTTAGGTGTTTCACTTTTTTTGTTATAACAGTTAATACAGTGTGTTGATAACTAATAATATTATTAAATTAATGTTGTAAATGATTTTTTATGAAAATAAAATTTTTAACATTTTCATATATTGAAAAAATATTTCATAAAATAAACTGTTTTCATTTTTTTGTTTTTCAAGTTAAATATTTTGAGCTTATTTAATTGACATTAGTTTTTAATGGGTGTATAGTAGTTAAGTAAAAACATTTTTTATACATATAATTGGAGGTTATGTATGGTGAAATCATCAAAAGATTTAACAAAACAAGAGCATTTGGAAATGTACCATTTAATGCTACTTATAAGAGACTTTGATATGGAGTTGAGTAAGTTGTATTCACGTGGTTTAGTTCATGGAATGACTCATTATTCAGTAGGAGAAGAAGCTGCTAACGTTGGAGCTATCTATCCACTTAAAAAAGAAGATTTAATGTTCTCTAACCACCGTGGTCATGGTCAAACTATTGCTAAAGGTGTAGAAATTGATCGTATGATGGCAGAAATTCTTGGGAAAGAAACTGGTCAATGTAAAGGTCGTGGTGGAAGTATGCACATCTACGATTTAGAAAATGGAAATATGGGATGTAATGGTATTGTTGGTGGTGGACACGGACTAAGTACTGGTGCAGCTCTTACGCAAAAAATGAAGAAAACAGGAAATGTTGTTATTTGCTGTATGGGAGATGGAGCTACTAACGAAGGAAGTTTCCACGAATGTTTAAATATGGCATCTAACTGGGATTTACCATTAATTTTTTATGTAATTAATAATAAATATGGTATTTCAATGGCTCAAGAAAGATGTATGCGTGTAGAAAAAATTACTGAACGTGCAGCTTCTTATAGAATTAAATCTGTATATATTGAAGATGGAAATGATGTTTTGGCGGTTTATGATGGAATGCAAGAAGCTATTGAACACGCTAGAAGTGGAAAAGGTCCAGTTTTAGTAGAAGCTGTATCTTATAGATGGTTTGGGCATTCTGCATCTGATGCTGGTAAGTATCGTAGTCGTGAAGAAGTTGCAGAATGGAAATTAAAAGATCCAAATGTAAAATATAGAAATTACTTATTAGAAAATGGAATTGCAACAGAAAAAGAATTAGTAGAATTAGAAGAGTCATCACGTGCAATAATTGATGATGCAGTAGAATTTGCAAAAGAATCACCATTTGCAGATCCAAAAATTGCATTTGAAGATAACTACGCAGACTAAAATTAACGAAAATTGATAAAAAATTAGGAGAAAAATAGTTATGGTAAAAGAAACTAAAGTTATGTCATTTCGTGAAGCTATAAAAGAAGCTATGGTTGCCGAAATGCGTGAAGACGAAACAGTATTTCTTATGGGAGAAGATGTAGGGATATTTGGTGGAGATTTTGGAACGACAGTAGGAATGCTTGAAGAATTTGGTCCAGAAAGAGTAATTGATACACCTATAAGTGAAGCAGCAATCGCAGGAGCAGCTGCCGGAGCAGCATCAACAGGAATGCGTCCAATAGTAGATATAACATTTATGGATTTCGTAACAATTGCAATGGATGCTATAGTAAACCAAGCAGCCCCAATGCGTTATATGTTAGGAGGAGAAGTTCAAGTTCCTGTTGTTTATCGTTGTGCATCAGGATCTGGAACTGGAGCGGCAGCTCAGCACTGTAAAGCACTTGAAGCGTGGTTCTGCCATATTCCTGGATTAAAAGTAGTAGCACCAGGAACAGCACAAGATATTTATTCAGTATTGAGAGCATCAGTGCGTGATAATAACCCAGTTATTTACATTGAGCCAAAAGCATTATTTGGACGTAAAGGTAATGTAGACGAAAGTAAAGTATATACTATCGGTAAAGGTGAAGTTAAACATGAAGGTAAACATATTACTCTAGTTTCTTGGGGAAGAATGTTAGAGAGAAGTTTACAAGCAGCAGAAGAATTAAAAGCAGAAGGAATTGAAGTTGAAGTAGTAGATCCAATAACTCTAGTACCACTAGATACTGAAATTATTATTAAATCAGTTAAGAAAACAGGAAAACTTGCAATTTGTCACGATTCATTCAAAACTGGTGGATTCGGTGGAGAAATAGCAGCGAGAATAGCAGAAAGCGATGCGTTTGATTTCTTAGATAGTCCAATTTATCGTATTGCGGGAGCTGATACGAACATACCATCTGCTAAAAACTTAGAAAATGTTGTTGTACCAGATGTTGAAGATATCAAAGCTACAATTAGAAAAGCAGTTAATAAAAAATAAAAATCTTTAACGAAGGAAGTGAGAAAAAAGATGGCAGTAGAAGTAATAATGCCAAAAGCCGGAAGCGAAATGGAAGAAGGCGAAATCGTACAATGGTTTAAACAAGAAGGAGACGAAGTAAAAGAAGGAGAAGTCCTATTAGAAATCGTAACTGATAAAGTTAATATGGAAGTAGAAGCAGAAGCAAGTGGAACTTTATTAAAAATATTAGCTCAAGCAGGAGAAGTAGTACCTGTAGTCCAAACAATTGCATGGATTGGAGAACCTGGAGAAGAAGTTTCAGGAACGGTAGCAACTTCAAAAACTCCTGAAACTATCGTTGAGAAAAAAGTTGACAGAACACCATTAAAAGAAATAGAAAAAATAGATTATTCTGGTCTTCGCGCAACACCAGCAGCAAGATTTTATGCTCGTGAGAAAGGCATAGATTTAAGCAAAGTTGTAGGAAGTGGAGCTAAAGGGCGTATTCACAAAGAAGACGTAGTAAACTATAAAATTAATGATAAAGTTAAAATTTCTCCATTGGCAGAAAGAATTTCTGAACTTGAAGGAATTAGTATTAAGTCAATAGTAGGAACTGGACCTAATGGTAAGATAATGAAAGAAGATGTTCTTGCTGTTATTAGTGGAGTTAAAAAAGAAGTTAAGAAAAAACAAGAAGATCCAAAACCAGTTGCTAAAAAAGAAGAGAAAAAACCAAATGAAAATCAATGGGGTGTTGTTGAAACAGTACCTATGTCGCCAATGCGTAAAGTTATATCTAAACGTATGAGTGAATCATACTTCTCTGCACCAACATTTGTAGTGAATGTAGAAGTAGATATGACAGAACTTTTAGCATTACGTAAAAAAGTTTTAGATACAATTTTAGCAGAAACTGGTAAGAAAGCAACAGTTACTGATTTTGTATCTCTAGCTGTAATTAAATCGTTAATGAAACACCCATATGTAAATGCGTCGTTATCAAAAGATGAAAAAGAAATGTATTTACATCACTATGTAAACTTATCAATTGCAGTAGGTATGGATAGTGGATTAGTAGTGCCTGTAATTAAAGGTGCAGACAAGATGAGCCTTAAAGAATTAGTAGTAGCTTCAAAAGAAATAACTACTAAAGCATTAGAAGGAAAACTAAAACCAGATGAAATGGCAGATTCTACATTCACAATAAGTAATCTTGGAATGTACGGAGTACACAGTTTTGTACCGATTATTAATCAGCCAAATACAGCGATATTAGGAGTTAGTGCTACACAAGAAAAACCTGTAGTTAGAAATGGAGAAATAGTTATTCGACCAATAATGATGTTAACATTAACAGCAGATCATCGTGTAGTAGACGGATTAGAAGGCGCTAAATTTATGAAGACTCTTAAAGAGGCTATAGAAAATCCAATCTCATTATTAGTATAATATAAAGAAATTATCAAAATAAAATAAAGTATAAGGAAGTGACAATAATGGCAGTAGAAGTAATAATGCCAAAAGCCGGAAGCGAAATGGAAGAAGGCGAAATCGTACAATGGTTTAAACAAGAAGGAGACGAAGTAAAAGAAGGAGAAGTCCTATTAGAAATCGTAACTGACAAAGTTAATATGGAAGTAGAAGCAGAAGCAAGCGGAACTTTATTAAAAATATTACATAAAGCAGGAGAAGTAGTACCTGTAGTTCAAACAATTGCATGGATTGGAAAAGCAGGAGAAGAAGTTCCTGGTGTAGCTACTGGAACTACAACAGCTGCACAAGAAGTAGTTGCTGAAGTAGCTAGCGAAGTAAAAGTACCAACAACTAAAGAAGAAGACAAATTACCACTTAGAGAGCGTCAAGGAGAATTTGACGTAGCAGTTATCGGTGGAGGACCTGCTGGATATGTTGCTGCTATTAAAGCTGCTCAATTAGGAGGTAAAGTTGCTTTAGTAGAAAGTCGTGAACTAGGAGGAACGTGTTTAAACCGTGGATGTATTCCAACGAAAACATTTTTACACAATGCAGAAATTATTAATCATATAAAATCAGCTCGTGATCGTGGTATTAAATTAGTAAACGATGCATTCTCGGTTGATATGGAAAAAACTGTAGATGTTAAAAATAAAGTTTCTAAAACATTATCAGGTGGAGTTGCAGGGTTATTGAAATCTTACGGAGTTAAGGTTTATAACGGAGTAGGAAAACTGACAGCTGATAAAAAAATATTAGTAAATGACGCTGAAACTATCGATGCAGATAGAATAATTTTGGCGGGTGGATCAAAAGTTAGTAGAATTAATATTCCAGGAATGGAAAATGAAAAAGTATTAACGAGTGATGAAATTTTAGACATTACAGAATTGCCATCAAGAATGGTAGTTATTGGTGGTGGAGTTATCGGTTCAGAATTAGGGCAAGCATTTGCTACATTTGGAACAAAAGTAACTATTGTAGAAATGGCAGATAGATTAATTGCTAATATGGATAGAGATGCTTCAGCATTATTAGAGAAAAAATTCAAGCAACAAGGAATTGAAGTTCTTACTGGAGCTAAACTACTTGAAATCAAAGACAATGGTCGTGATTTAACTGTTAAAATTGAAGGTAGAAATGATATAGTTGCTGACAGAGTATTATTATCTATTGGACGTGTGCCTGATAATGAATGTTTAGGAGAACTTGCTGATAAATTTGAAATGGAACGTGGTCGTGTTAAAGTTGACGAATACATGGAGACTTCTATTCCAGGAATTTATGCACCAGGAGATATAAACGGAGTTAAAATGTTAGCTCACGCAGCATTCAAAATGGGAGAAATTGCAGCTGAAAATGCAATGGGACACCATAAAAAAGTTGATCTTAAATCTACACCAGCAGCAATTTACACTCATCCAGAAGTAGCGATGGTTGGATTAACAGAAGATCAAGCTCGTGAAAAATATGATATAAAAATTGGGCGTTTCAATTTTGGAGCAAACGGTCGTTCATTAGCTTCAAATCAAGGAGAAGGTTTTGTTAAAGTAATTATGGATACTAAATATAGAGAAATATTAGGTATTCATATTGCAGGGCCAGTAGCGGCAGAATTAATTAATGAAGGATCAACACTTATTCAAACAGAAATGACTATTGATGATGTTATGGATATAATTCACGGACATCCTACTTATGCAGAAGCATTGTATGAAGCAATGGCAGATTGTATAGATATGTGTATCCATGCACCTAAAAAGAAAAAATAATATTTAGTTAATAGACATCTCAAAAGAGATGTCTATTTTTTTATAATATGATATAATTATAAAAAAATGTAGGAGATAACAAATGGCTAAAGTAGAAAGTTTTGAATTAGATCATAATATAGTAAAAGCACCATATATAAGAAGAGCTGGTGCAGAAACACACGAAAAAGGAGCTGTGGTAAGTAAGTTCGATTTGAGATTTTTGCAACCAAATGAAGATGCGTTTCCGACAGGAGCTATGCATACGTTAGAACATTTACTTGCAATTAATATGCGTGATTATTTAGATGGGATTATTGATATTAGCCCGATGGGTTGTAGAACGGGATTTTATATGATTACTTGGGGGGAACCTAGTTTAGAAGAAGTTAGAAATGCGTTAGTAAAAACATTAGAAATAGTTGGTAAAACAGAAATCGTTCCTGCAACAACAGCAAAGGAATGTGGTAATTTTAGAGATCATTCACTATTTGGAGCGAAAATTTATGCGAGCCAAGTTTTAGAAAAAGGAATTAGTTTAGATCCTTTTGAGAGAATTATTTAATTGAAAGGATAATAAAGATGATAATCATAATAGGTAGGTTTAATATTATTCTATGATACGAAATTTAATTAATAAAACAATTCATATCATTTATTTAAAAACGTACCAATATTTATAATATGTGCTATGTATGGTGTACAAAATTTAATAGAAATAAAAAACAGAATATTAAAAAAAAGAGGGGACAACTCAAAATCAATATTTTTAATAAATTGATTTTGTTGAGTTGTCCCAACTTAATTTATTGTGTTTCTAAAAAAATTTTATAAAAATAATTTTTAGAACAATAAAATATTTACGGCTAGGTATTTTTACTACCTAGATGTTTTTTGTTCAGTATGTCTTTTTAATGATTATTGTTTTTCAATTTTTTCGATATTTCTCATGTATGGTCTCAACACTTCTGGAATTGTTATTGAGCCATCTTCATTTTGATAATTTTCGATTATCGCTGCAACTGTACGTCCAACAGCAAGTCCTGAACCGTTTAATGTGTGTACAAATTCGATTTTTCCAGTTTCTTCTCTACGGAAACGAATGTTTGCACGGCGAGCTTGGAAATCTGTACAATTAGAACAAGAGCTAATTTCTTTGTAAGCATTGTAACTTGGTAACCATACTTCTAAATCGTAAGTTTTTGCACTACAAAATCCTGTATCACCTGTACATAATGTAATTACTCGATAAGGTAATTGTAATTTTTTCAAAATGTTTTCTGCGTGTGAAGTCATAAGCTCTAGTTGTTCGTATGATTCTTCTGGTTTTGCGAAACGTACCATTTCTACTTTATCAAATTGATGCATACGAATTAACCCACGTGTATCACGTCCTGCACTTCCTGCTTCTGAACGGAAACAAATACTAAATCCAGTTAGTCCTTTTGTTAAATAATCTTCTTTTAATATTTCGTTTGCGTGGAAGTTAGTTAGTGGAACTTCTGCAGTAGGTATTAAAGTTAATCCTTCTTGTTCTACTGTGTAAACATCTTCTAAAAATTTAGGAAATTGCCCAGTTCCGAATAGTGAATTTTTGTTTACTAATTGTGGTACCATCATTTCTTGATATCCGTGTTCTAAAACGTGTGTATCTATCATAAAGTTTATTAATGCACGTTCTAATAATGCACCAGCTCCTTTATAAAATGCAAATCTACTTCCACTAACTTTAGCGGCACGTTCAAAATCTACGATATCTAATTCTTCTACTAAATCCCAATGTGCTTTTGGTTCGAAATCAAATTTTCTAACTTCGCCGATACGACGCACTTCGATATTTTCACTCTCATCTTCTCCTGTTGGAGTTTCATCAGATACTAAGTTAGGGATGCGTGAAATAATGTCATGTAGTTTTTCATCTATTTCTTTTACTTCAACGTCAAGATTTGTTATTTCATCAGAAACTTTTTTCATTTCAGCAATTACGTTTGTTGCATCTTCTTTTTTACGTTTTAAAATTGCTATTTCTTCACTCGTTTTGTTACGTAACGCTTTTAAATCTTCTACTTTAACTAAAAGTTCACGTCTGTTTTTATCTAATTCTAAAATTGTGTCGACAACTTCTGTATCATGTCCACGTTTTGCAATTTTTTCTTTTACTAGCTCTGGTTGTACTCTAATTAATTTAATGTCTAGCATAGTTTTTCCTCCTAAAAAAATAATAATAAAAAGTCCCTCACGTTTATTAATAAACGCAAGGGACGATTGAGTTTCGTGGTTCCACCCTAAATTCAGCTAAAAGCTCTCTACTTTTTAACATAAAAGCGAATGTATTTGATTTTTGCTAGTAGAATTTTAAATCTAAAAATAAGTATTTTCACCAACCATACTTTCTCTAAATTTTTAGGGTTTTAAAATATGTCTATATCAAATATTAATATTTAATTTTTTATAATTATACATTTTTCAATTTATTTTTGTCAAGAAGTTTACTAAAAATTTTGTTGAATTTTATAATTCTTCCCAATTTTTATCTGCATAAAATGGATTTTCTTTATTTATGTGGTCATAAAATAATACGCCATTTAAGTGATCTATTTCATGTTGGAAACATATTGCAGGCAAATCTGTTAATGTTAATGTTATTTTTTCATTATTTTCATTGTAGCCTACTACTTTTATTTTTGAGTAGCGTGGCACATAACCTTTAATTTCTTTATTTACAGATAAACAACCTTCTCCACCAGAAAGATAACACTTGCTTGCAGAGTGTGAAATTATTTTTGGATTGTATAGTGCATAAGATACTGTATTTTCAGGATATTCTTCATCGGGTATATGTACAGCTATCATTCTTTTGCTGACATTTATTTGTGGGGCAGCAAGTCCTATACCTGGTTTTAAATCATATTTTTCACACAATTCATCATCTTGAGAAGCTATTACATATTCAAGTAATTTTTTTAAAATTTCTTTATCTTCGTTAGAAATTGGACTAGCAACTTCTTCTGCACGAATACGCAAAGTATCGTGTGGATCAATTATTATATTTTTTTTTGTTATCAATTTTATTCTCCTTATTTTTATTTTAATTTCTATAAAATATTAAAATGGTTATTCTTAATTTTAACTTTATATTATGATAACTGAAAATAATAAATAAAGCAACTATGTATAGTAATTTTAATTGGATATTATTAACTAAAAAAACTTTAGTCAAAAAAAGTCAAAAATTTTCGAAATAAAACTATTGACTTTTTTTGACCTAAGTGATAATATAATAAATACGAATTAGCACTCTAACTAATCAAGTGCTAATTTTAGAAGAAGAAGGTGATAGAATGCTATTAGATAGGCAAGTACTTATTCTTCAATCTATAGTTGAAAATTTTATAAATACAAATCAACCTGTAGGCTCAAAACATATTTCAAAAAATATAAATTTTAGTTCAGCAACTATTCGTAACGAGATGAGTAAATTAGAAAAAGAGGGTTTTATAATGAAAACTCACACTTCTTCTGGAAGAATACCTTCTGAAAAAGGATATCGTTACTATGTTGACTACATAAAAACGGAATATACTTTGACAAGTGATGATAACGAAAAATTACAAAAAGTTTTAGAAAATAATGTAGAAACGGAAGGTAATTTTTTAGAAAAAAATGCTATAGTTTTATCAGATTTGACAGATTGCACTGCTGTAATACTTGCACCGACAAAAACTGATAAACGAATAAATAAAATAGAAGTAATTTTACTTAGTAGTCGTAGCATTTTAGTAATACTTATAACGAATACGGGAGAAGTTTATCAACAGAACTATAAACTAGCGGCAGATTTTACAAGTGAAGATATAGAAGAAGTAAATAAACTTTTAAAAGTATATTTTTATGATGTAGAAATGGCGGAGGCACATATAGTAATTCAAAAAGAACTCGAAAAATATTTGAGAGATAAAGTAGAAAATTACGATATGATAATAGTAGCTTTGAATAGGCTTTTGCAAAATAAAATTAAAAAAACTGTAGCACTGGGTGGTAAGTACAATTTGCTAAAACAACCTGACATAAACGATTTAGACAAATTGAAAGAAGTAGTAACACTTTTGGAAGATGATAAAATAGTCGATTTAATTAATATTAATTCTAGTGAAAGTGAAACTTCAATAAAAATAGGAACAGAGCTTTCATTAGGAAATATTAACGAACTTTCTCTAATTTCAAGTAAGTACAATACTAATAAAGGAGAAGGAATTATCGCAGTTTTTGGACCAAAAAGAATGAACTACAAAAAAGTAATGACATTAATATCGTGCGTCAAAGATAATCTAAATAACAACTTAAAATAGTAGGAGGTAGAGATGACTACTGAAAACAAAAATGAACAAGAAATAATAGAAGAAGTGAAAAATGAAGAAACTTCAGAAGAAATAGTGGAAACTAATACAGAAGAAGTTGAAGAACAAACTGTAGAGCAACTTTTAGAAGCGAAAATAATAAAATTAGAAAGTGATGTTCAATCTGCAGAAGACAAGTATTTACGACTTTATGCAGAGTTTGAAAATTTTAAAAGAAGAAAAAATCAAGAAATATTAACTAACAATATTTATAAAAGCCAGAAAATAATAGAAGAAATACTGCCAAGTATTGACAATTTAGAAAGAGCAATAAGTTCTACACAAGAAACAGAAGAAACTGCTAGTTTATTAAAAGGTGTGCAAATGGTTTATGAATCATTACAAAGCACTTTAAAAAACGAAGGTGTAGAAATTATAGAGCCGAATGGAGAACAATTTGACCCGAATTTTCATCAAGCTGTTATGCAAGATAGCTATAGCGAAAAAGAAAGTGGTATAGTTTTAGAAACATTCCAAAAAGGATATAAACTAAAAGAAAGAGTAATCAGACCAGCTATGGTTAAAGTTAATTCTTAATATTTCAAGGAGCGAAGCGACGTAGAAATATTTAGAAGTAACTATCTCACAGTTGGCTAGATTTATCAT
>CAMBPW010000024.1 GCA_945869755.1 uncultured Gemella sp. | reverse complement strand
AAAAGTAGTTAATTAAACAAAGAAAAATATACAAATATTAGTTTTAATAATCTAAAATAAACCTCGTAAAGTTAAGTAAAAATAAACTTTGTGAGGTTTTTTATTTAAATCAATGTATTAATTGAGTAAAAAACTTTTATTTTTTAAATTTTTAATATATACTATGAAAAACGATCAAAAAAATCACGAAAAACAGTCAATTTTTTCGGTTTTCTGCACGTTTTATTGCAAAAATTATAAAAAATGATTGTTTCTATCAAAATATAACAGTATAATAAAAAATGAATAAAGGGAGATATACGATGAATAATAGACAATCTCAAATTTTAAAATTAATAGAAGAAAAAAATATCGTTACATTACAAGAGTTAATTGTAATGTTAGAAGTTTCGGAAGCAACGGTTAGAAGAGATTTAACATATTTAAAAGAAAAAAATTTAATATACAGAACTCATGGCGGGGCGATGAAAAGAACATCTGCTCGTGGTCTTGAAACTGGTGTTGAATCTAAAAAAAATGAATATGTAATTGACAAACAAAAAGTAGCAAAATATATCGGCGAAAATTTAATAGAAAATGGACAGACGATTTATTTAGATGCAGGAACTTCTACATACGAAGTTATTGATTATTTAAAAGGAAAAAGAGTTACAGTCGTAACAAATTCACCGTATCATCTTAGCAAACTAATTCAAAATAAAATACATACAATAATGTTAGGCGGGGTAGTTAAACATTCAACACAAGCAGTAGTTGGATCTGTCGCATTAGAGCAACTTTCAAAATACAGTTTTGATATTTGTTTTATAGGTTCTAATGGAATTGATCACGATTTTGGAGTTTCTACTGCGGAAGAAAATGAAGCATTTGTAAAAAATAAAGCCCTAAAAAATAGCAAAAAGAAATTTATATTAACAGATATTTCAAAATTTGGTCATAGAAAATTTCAACAGTTTGCTGATTTAGATTTTGCAACAATTATTTCTTACAAAGTGCCAAATGATTTTAAAAAATATCATAACATTATTGAAATTTATAAGGAGGAGAAATAATGTATTACACTATTACATTAAATCCTGCTGTAGATATGTTAACGAAAGCGGAAAATTTTTCGCTAGGAAAATTAAATAGAACGGCAGAAGCTGTTTATGTAGTTGGAGGTAAAGGTATAAATATTTCTATGTTATTAAATAATATAGAAAAAGATACTGTTGCACTCGGATTTGTTGCAGGTTTTACAGGTTATTACATTAAAGAAGAATTAAAAAAACTTGGTGTAAAAACAGATTTTGTTGAAACTTCTGGTCAAACTCGAATTAATATAAAGCTAACTACAGAAACAGAAACAGAAATTAATGGGCAAAGTAGTGCAGTAACAGAAAAAAATTTAGCACAATTTTATGAGAAATTAGATAATTTAACAGCTGAAGACACAGTGTTTTTATCTGGTAATATTATTTTAGGTATGACAACAGAAGATTTTGTCAACATAGCAAAAATTGTAAAAGAAAAAAAAGCTACACTTGTAGTTGACAGCAATAAAGATTTAGTTTTAGAAACATTAAAGTACAATCCGTTCGTTGTAAAACCGAATGAATTTGAACTTGGAGAAATGTTCGGTGTAGAAATTAAAACACAAGAAGATTTATTGTTTTATGCAAGAAAATTACAACAATTAGGTGCGAAAAATGTATTAGTTTCTCGTGGTGGCAACGGTGCGATACTTTTAACGGAAGAAAATGAAGTTTTAAGTGTTGGTGTTGCAAAAGGAGAAATTGTTTCTACAGTTGCAGCAGGAGATAGTATGTTAGCTATGTTTGTTGCTAAATATGATGAAACAAAAGATTACAAACAAGCTCTAAAATATGCTTCTGCAGCAGGTGGAGCAACATCATTTTCTGCTGGAGTAGGTAGTAAACAACTAATTGAAAAATTAGTAACGCAATTAGAAATAACAGAAATAAAATAATTTAAAGGAGGACACAAAATACAATGAAATTAACATCATTAATTAATTATGATTTAGCACAATTTAATTTTGAAGCTAGTGATAAAAAAGAAGCACTAGATAAATTAACAAATGTTTTAGTAGAAAAAAATGTTATTACAAATAAAGAAAACTTTTTAAATGCTTTATTAGAGAGAGAAGCACAATCTACTACAGGAGTAGGAGAAGGTATCGCAATTCCACACGCAAAAAGTACAGATTTCAAAGAAGCAACAATTGTTTATGCAAAAAGTAATGTAGGAGTGGAGTGGGAAAGTTTTGATTCTTTACCTGCTAATCACATTTTTATGATTTGTGCACCAGAAGGTGGAGCAGATGAACATCTAAAAGCATTATCTACTTTATCAGTAGCATTAATGGATAAAGATGTAAAAGAAGGATTAGAAAATGTTAATACTGTTGAAGAATTAAAAGAAATTTTTGAAAAATTTGTTGCCAAAACAGAAGAAAAAGAAGAAGTAAAAGTTGAAACTTCTGGAGAAAGACCTTATATTGTAGCTGTAACAGCTTGTCCTACAGGAATTGCACATACATTTATGGCGGCTGAAAAATTAAAAGAAACTGCAAAAGAATTAGGTGTAGATATTAAAGTAGAAACTAACGGGCAAATTGGTGTAGAAAATAGATTAACAAAAGAAGAAATTGATAGAGCTGTTGGAGTTATCGTTGCAGCTGATAAAAAAGTAGAAGTTGCACGTTTCAATGGCAAACCTGCAATAATTACAAAAGTTTCTGACGGAATTAATAAACCGAAAGAGTTAATACAAAAAATAATTGATGGCAATGCTCCTACATATGTTCATTCTGGAGATGTGGCAGCGACAGAAAATAATTCTGCAAATGAAAGTATTGGGCGTCAAATTTATAAACACTTAATGGAAGGTGTAAGTAATATGTTACCGTTCGTTGTTGCGGGTGGTATGCTTATTGCAATTTCGTTCTTCTGGGGAATTACAGCCTTTGATCCGAAAGATACAGCTAATTACAATGAATTAGCGGCAGGAATTTTTTGGTTTGGAAAAATAGCGTTTAGTATGATGTTACCAATTCTTGCAGGATTTATCGGACGTAGTATTGCAGACAGACCAGGTTTTGTAGTTGGTATGTTTGGAGGTATTTTAGCAAATCCTGGAATTTTATCTGATGTATCAGGAGTAGAATTATTCAAATATACTCCATCAGGATTTTTAGGTGCGTTAGTTGCAGGATTTTTAGCAGGTGGAATTATTTATGTTCTTAAACTTGCAACTTCTTGGATGCCACGCTCACTAGATGGATTAAAACCTATCTTTATTTTCCCAATTTTTGGAACTTTAATTATGGGTGCGTTAATGATTTATGTAGTTAATGCTCCTATGGCAAGTATAATGACTGGATTACAAAGTTTTGTTGAAGGATTAAATGGTAGCGGAAAATTATTAATTGGATTTGTAGTTGCGGCTATGATGGCAATTGATATGGGAGGACCAATTAATAAAGCTTCATACGTTACAGGAACAGCTTTATTAACAGCAGCTGGAAATGCAGGAAGTGATGTTATGGCGGCAGTTATGATTGGTGGTATGGTTCCACCATTAGCAATAGCAATTTCAGCGACTTTAAACAAAAATATTTGGCCTGAAAATCAACGTAACGGAGCTTTAGTAAACTATGTTATGGGACTTTCATTTATTACAGAAGGAGCTATTCCATTTGCGGCTAGTAATCCATTGCGTGTAATTCCACCATTATTTATTGGAAGTGGAGTTGCAGGAGCATTAAGTATGGTATTTGGAGCGGTTTCTAAAGCACCACACGGTGGAATTTTTGCAGTATTTGCAGGTGGAGTTACTAATTGGCCTATGTATTTAGTTGCATTATTAGTAGGTTCATTCGTAGGAGCTTTCCTATTAATAATTTCATTAAAATCAGTAAAAAAATAATTAATAAAATAGAGTAACTTAAAACTTTAATTTACTTTCACGATTTTTTAAAAAAATTATGTATTTTCAAAATTGATATAATATAGTAAAAAAAAGACGACTAATTAGTCGTCTTTTTTTGTATTCATAATAAGAATAATATATTGAGTTTTAAAAAAATATATAGGAAGTAAAAATAAAGATTTTTATTTCCTATTTTTTTATAGATAAAAATTTTATTGTAAATTTATAGTAGTTAAATTTTTAAAAATTAAAGAATGATAAGTTTATTTTGCTAAATTTTTTAATGTATCACCAGATATTCTATAAACAGTCCAATCGTTCATTTGTTCTGCTCCTAGAGATAAATAAAAATCTATGCTAGGTTTATTCCAGTCTAAACACCACCACTCTAATCTACCACAACCACGTTCGATTGCTATAGAAGCTAATTTTTCTAAAATTTTTTTGCCATACCCCTTTCCAGGATGCTCGGGTTTAACATATAAATCTTCTAAATATATTCCAGCTCTACCTAAAAATGTAGAAAAGTTGTGAAAGAAAAGTGCGAAACCTACTTCAACATCTTTTTCAAGTGCGAAAATAACTTCGGCTTTTTGTTTGTTAAAAATCCAATCTTCTAAAGTTTTTTCGTCTGCTACAACTTCATTTAACATTTTTTCATATTCTGCTAGTTCTTTTATAAATTTTAAAATTAAAGGTATATCTTTTCTTTCTGCGTATCTAAATTCCATTAATGTACTCCTGTTTATTAAAATTATTAATTTTTAATTATAATATTAATAAATAAAAAAAACAATCCTAGTTGAATAGGATTATTTTTTTATTATATTTCAGTTGTAAGTTGGTCGCAAAAATTTAATTATTATTTTTAAGTTCTTTTGTTTTTAATCTGTACGAAAATACCATAATTGAAATTGTTACTATTAATACTATAAATGTTTCCATATTTTTTACTCCGTTAATGTTATATTACATATTATACCACTATATCATAACAATGTAAAGAGAAAACTGTTAAAATACAGAAAAAAAATTTTAAAAATTTTCCTTGTTAATTATAAATTAGTAATAATAGTTTATTTTAGGAAACAACCCAAAAACTGTTATTTTAAAGAAATGTATTTTGCTAAGTCTACTTAATACAATTTATTATATTTTAAAAAGCTTTTATAAAGAAAATTTTGAAACAATTAAATTGTAGCTATTTAGTTGTTTTTTAATGTATTTTTGTTTAATATCAGTTTTTGTTTATTATATAATTATCAATTTGAATAAAACTGTATATTATGGTAAAATTTTAACATAAAGAAAATATGGAGGCAGTATGGAAAAGCTATTTCATTCAAAACTATATTTAAAACATAGATTTGCATTAATAATGTTTTTAGATTTATTTGTAGTTGTAATAGGAACTTTATTTGCGATATTTTTAGATAGATCTAATTATATTGATGAATTAATATTTAATTTTGGTGATAAAATTTTAATGTTTTTGGTTTTATCTTTATTTATTTATGGTATTGCCTTTAAAATTGCAGGTATAAATAAAGCGTTATGGTCGTATTTAGGAGTTAAAGAAATAATAAATATTTGTGTTACAGTTTTAATAGCAAATTTTATATGTGTAGTAGCTTATAATTTTATTTTTCCATCAAATCTTTCTAGTTTGCGTTTTACGATTTTTGCACCACTATTAATTATTTCTGGGACGATGTTTGTTCGTGTTTTATATCGTGCGTTATTAGAAAGTGGTAGACATCGTTATAATGAGAATAACAAAAATACACTTATTATCGGGGCTGGCGATGCGGGATATGTTCTTTTAAAAGAGTTAGGAAAAAATAATAAATTTAGAGCTAATGTTGTTGGATTAATTGATGATAATAGAAAAAACTCAATGATTAATGGTGTCGCTGTCTTAGGAACTACTTATGATTTAGTAAAAATTATTGCACAATACAATATTGAATTAGTATTTTTAGCTATACCGTCTATTAATAAACAAGATAAAAATAGAATTTTAAATATTTTAAAAGATTGTAACAATGTAAAAGTTAAAGTTATGAAATCTGGTCTTTCTCTTTTAGAAGGGGAAAGTATTACTAATCATATTGATGATGTTTCTATTGAAGATTTGTTAGGGCGTGGTGTAGCAAAATTATCACAAGATGAAATTAATTCATATTTAAAAGGAAAGACAGTTTTAATTACTGGAGCAGGAGGCTCTATAGGAAGTCAGTTAGCTCGAGAAATTTTTGAGTTTTTACCAAGAAAAATAATTTTGTTAGACATTAACGAAAATTCTTTATATATGTTAGAACGTGATTTTGATTTTAGAAAATCAAGAGAAAGTCGTTTTAAAAATGTAGATTATATATCAGAAATTGCGAGTATAAGAGATAGAGAAGCTCTTAAAGAAGTTTTTGAAAAATATAATCCTAATGTTGTTTTTCATGCGGCAGCACATAAACACGTTCCTTTAATGGAGCGTCGTCCACAAGAAGCGATTAAAAATAATGTTTTTGGAACGAAAAATGTTATGGATATTGCAATAGATTATAAAGTAGAAAGATTTATTATGATTTCTACTGATAAAGCTGTAAATCCAACTAATGCGATGGGAGCTTCAAAACGTTTAACAGAAATTATACTTCAGTCTAAAGGTAATAATTATGACACAAAATTTGCTGCAGTTAGATTTGGTAATGTGCTTGGTTCTAATGGGTCTGTAATTCCGATATTTAAAGAACAAATAAAAAAAGGGGGGCCTATAACTATAACGCACAAAAATATTATTCGTTATTTTATGACGATACCAGAAGCGGCACAATTAGTTTTACAAGCGGGATTTTATGCGAGTGCAGGAGAAATTTTCTTGCTAGATATGGGAGAGCCTGTAAAAATAATTGATCTTGCAAAAAATTTAATAAAACTTACAGGTTTAGAACCTTATCGTGATATTGATATTCAAGAAATAGGTTTAAGACCTGGTGAAAAAATGTATGAAGAGTTGTCTTTAGATTATGAAAATAGCGAAAAAACAGCTAACCAAATGATTTTTAAAAATACAACTTTATATATAGATGAAAATATTTTAAATGAACAGTTAGAAAAATTATTATCTTTAGTAGCTGAAAATAAAGATGAGCAAGAAATAAGAGATTATTTATTTGAAGTAATAAATAAATATAATGGTTAGGAGATTAAAATGGAAAGTAGTGGAAAATTTTTAGTGCTGATAACAGCGACTAATCCTAAATCAAATTTTATTGATTATGTAGCGAAAATTGCTAATAGTGGATTTGATGTTTTAGTAGTAAATGATGGTAGTAAAAGAGAATATGTAAATGTTTTTAATAGATTAGAAGTTATTTCTAATTGTACTGTTTTCACAAATGCTAAAAATTTTGGGAAAGGTAGAGCTATTAAAAATGCTTTTAACTACTTGCTAACTAATTTAAATTATAATAATTATGATGGCGTAATTACAGTAGAGCAAATTTTGAATTACAATATTGAAGATATAAAAAAGATAGCTTATGAAATAGAAAAATATCCTAAATCATTAGTTTTAGCATATCGTAATAAAAATAGAACGGAGTTGCAAAAAAATAAAGATGTAGAAAAAATTTCTAAAGTGTTGCTTAAATTTTTATACAGTGAAAAAATTACGGATATAAATTCGGGATTGCGTGGTTATCCAAAACAACTTATTTTTAGAATACTTGATATAAAAGGAGAAAAAGACGACTATCATTTGCATACTTTAGTTTATTGTTTTGAAAATAATATAAGAGTTAGAGAAATCGAAATAGAATCACGTTCTAATGTAGACAGAATTTATAGTAATTTAATAGCTAGAAATATTCGTAATGTTAAAATAATAACGGAAAATTTAAGAAAATACGTTGCAACTAGCTTATCGGTATTTATTATAGAAATAATTTTATTTAGTATGTTGCTAACTATATTTTCATTTTTAGGGATTTCAAACGTATTTGTATTAATTTTCTTGTGTGGGTTAGTGGCAAAAAGTTTTGTTGCAGTATTAAATTATGTTTTGAAACAATTTTATGTTTTTAAAGGTGTTAAAGCTAATAAAAAATTAAATTATAAATATGCTATTACTTACATAGTTTTACTGTTGTTATCAACAACTTTTATATATATATTTGTAAATTATTTAAGTTTAGGAATAATTTTATCAAAATTTATAGTTGATTTTATACTGTTTTTTGGTAATTATTTAACTCAGAAGAGATGGGTATTTAGCAATTTAAAGAATGATAAATAGGAGAAAATATGGCAAAGAAAAAAGAACTAAAAACAAATGCTATGAGATTTTTAGATGAAAATAATGTAGTCTATAAACATTATGAATTTAATGCAGATAGTGATGAAGCTAAAACTGGTGTCGGTGTTGCTAATATTATCGGTAAAGATGTTAGACAAGTTTTTAAAACTATATTAACTACGGACGGTAAAAATAACTATTTTGTTGCTGTCGTTATGAGTGAAGATAACATTGATTTTAAAAAATTAGCAAAAGTTGCAGGTGTAAAATCATTATCAATGCTACCATTAAAAGATTTAACGAAAATTACAGGATACGTAAAAGGAGGTTGCTCGCCTTTTGCTATGAAAAAATTGTTTCCGACATTCATTGATAAAAAATGTAATGACGTAGAAACGATAATAATTTCAGCTGGAAAAGTTGGACATCAAATAGAAGTACATCCTGATGTTTTAGTAAAATTAATAAATGCAAAAATAGAAAGTTTAGTATAATAAAAGATTAGTAATATAAATTAGCGAGTTAAAATTTAACTTCTCTTTATATTACTAATCTTTTTGTATTCTAAAAATAAATATATTCAATCTTTAATAATTAAATTTTATTTAAAAAGTGAAAATTTTAATTTTTTATGTAGTAATTATGCCGATTTTAAAAATTTTACTTTTTTATTTTTTTAACTATTAATAACTTTTATCTTTGATAGAAAAAAATGATTATACAAAAGCTTTTTTTGTTACCATTAAATATGTTATAAATATAACTATTATTAAAGAAGCTATATTAAAATATTGATTTGCAGTAGCATTTTTAATAAATATAAGATTTACGACTCTACCTATTAACGTTACAATAAGGATAGCTGCTGTATGGTCAAAAATTCTTTTCGTTTTATATTTTTTATAAGTATTTATAAGAATAAGTATCCAAAATAATATTATAGATATTTGAATGAAAATTGTCATAGTTATTAACTATCTCCTTTTATACTTAGTAATTTATTAATTTCTTTAAATGCTTTTTCTAGTTGAGCAGGAATAGTAGCTAGTCTTCCGTTATCATCTACTCTAATAAGTCCAGCTTCTTTTAACATATTAGTTTGATATGTAATTGCAGGTGGAGATACTTGGAATAATTCGCTTAATTTTTTATTCGTATTAAAACCGTAGCTTATCATTCTTAAAATATCAAATCTCGTATCGTCAGATAATGCTTTTAGTACTAATTTACTATTTTTTTCGGCAACTCTAAGTTGGACACTTTTTTTAACTATATTTATTCCGATGCAACAAGTTAAATCTTTTGTTTCAAAAGAGTGGAAGTGAAAATCTTTATCTTCACTAGATAATGTAATTAATCTATTTGCTCCGAAAAGTAACGGTATAATTTCTATTTCAGCACCTTTTTCTTCTATTTCGTCTACAGTTTTTTTCGTTAAACCTTTATATTCTAAATTTAGATTAGTTAGTTTATCGCTACCTAACAAATTAGTTACAACGTCATATATCTCATTTTTATCCATTGATTTTAATTCTACTAATTTTTCTTTAAAAATTATTTCTGCTTGTTCATAATGTTTTAAATAAATAGGATAAATCTTCTCAAACACAAATTTTACTTTACTAATAAAATCACGAGGATTGTCATAAATTTTCGTTAAATAATATTTCACTTCTAAAGATGTGTATAAATTATCTATATATTTATAAACTTCTTTGTCAGTTTGCAAGTTTTGAATATTAAGTAAAACTTTTAACAGTTTTCTAATAGTTTCTTTAGAAAGTTTTTTAATATTTTCTAAAAAAGTGTCTACATTATTGATATCGTTATTTTTACTCACTTCTCTATACAACATTTGTAACATCGGATAAAAAGGTGTTGAAAATACATCTTTAATATTGAAATAATAATTTGTAGTATCTAAATAAAAATCTTTATAAACTTTATTAAAATCAATTGTGTCAAAATCTTTGAAATTTTTGTCTAATCTTATAATAAATTTTTCATCATAACATTCAAGTCCGATAATAAAATCTAATAGTTGAGTTTTTTCTTTGTTAGCAAATTTCATTTTAATCTTCCTTAATTATTATATTTACTATGTATTTTACATTAAAAGTGTCTTTGTTTCAAATTTTTTGTTATTTTATTAGATTACAGTTTATAACTTTTTCGTTTATTAATAGAAGAAAAAATGTTATAATTTATTGTTGTTTATTTTAACTGGAGGTTAATTATGAAAATTTCAGTTCTTGCTAGTGGAAGTACGGGTAATAGCATTTATATAGAAAATAACAATTTTAAATGTTTAGTAGATGTCGGTATTACTGGGAAAAAGTTAGTAGAAAATTTAGAAAAAATAAATGTTGATATTAAAGATATAACTCACATATTTGTTACACACGAGCATATCGACCATATAAAAGGTGTTGGTGTATTAGCTAGAAAATATAATATTCCGATATATGCAAACAAATTAACATGGGAAAATATGAGTGTTGGTGATATTAGTACGGATTTAAAATTTCATTTTGAAAAAGATGAAGAAAAAACTTTTGAAGAAATTACTGTTAGAAGTTTTGGAGTTAGTCATGATGCAGTAAACCCTCAATTTTATACTTTTGAAAATGCCGGAAAGAAAGTTAGTATTTTAACGGATACAGGCTACATTTCGGAAAAAATGATTGACTACATAAAAAATTCTAATACATTAGTGTATGAAACAAATCACGAAGAAAATATGTTATTAAGCTGTTCGTATCCGTGGAAAACGAAACAGAGAATTTTATCAGATAAAGGACATTTATCAAATGTAGATGCAGCGAACTATTTGCCAAAAATTATAGGAGATAATACAAAAAATATTTATTTAGCTCATCTTAGTAAAGAAAATAATACAAAAGACTTAGCGTATATGACGACAACTAGCGTTTTAGAAGAATATGGTTTCAACTGTCAAAACGACATAAAAATTTTGCATACTGATGATGAAGAACCGACAGAAATAAAAAATGTGTAGAGATATTTAACCTCTACACATTTTTTAATTTTTAAAATTGTATAACATATTAATTATACCATAAAAACGGTTTTATTATAATACTTTTATTTTATTAAAATTTGTGATACATTAAAATTGAAAATAAAAGTATTAATAATAAAAAAGGGGGACAATTTTATGAATATTCAAATTTTTAATAACACATTTTTTGAAGTTTGTTGGTATATTTTAGGGGTAATTTATATATACATAGCTTTTGAGTTTGTTCGAGCAGGTTTCAAAAAATAAAATAACATTAGGAGGTAGTTATGGGTAAACAAAATAAAATAATAGCTATAATTATTTCCCTAACAATAGTTTTTAGTTGTTTCTTCTTCATAAATTTTATAAGCGAAAATATAAAACAAGAAAAAGCTAAAGCGACAGATTACGACAGAACGACAACTTTTAGCAAAATAATGAGCAAAGAAGAAATAATAGAATATTTTGCAGAAAATAACGGAGTAGATTTAAAACAGGCAGAATATGAATTATTTAGTGTAGAAGATAAGGGAAATAATAA
>CAMBPW010000023.1 GCA_945869755.1 uncultured Gemella sp. | reverse complement strand
GTTTCATGGTCAACTCAAAAATTTTTGATTTTTAAAGAGAAAGAGAGGAAAAAATGTTAATATGAACTTTATAAAAAAACCATTTATTTACTCAATAATTTTTGCAACTACACTAACTGGAAGTTTTTCGTATTCTATGTTAAAAACTTTTGTTTTATCTGAAACTATTTCTACTGTAGAAATAAATAATACTGTATCAACAACGCAAACAAAAACAGTAAGCAGTGTAGCTACGACTAATAATAGTTATTCTGACAATAATATACAAATAAATTTAGACCAAATTACAGTTTATAATACGCAAGTTTATATTGCAGATATTAAAGTTAATGATCCTAATTTTTTAAAAACAGCTTTAGCAAATAATACATATGGAACGAATGTAACTGCAAAAACAACAACAACGGCAAAAGCTAACAATGCAATATTAGCAATCAATGGAGATTATTACGGGGCAAATTCAAAAGGTTATGTAATAAAAAATGGAGTTGTATATAGAGATACAGTACGAGATAATGCAAGTAACGGAGATTTAGCAATATATGCTGACGGTTCTTTTAAAATAATTTATGAAAATGAAATATCAGCTCAAGAATTAGTTTCTCAAGGAGTTGTAAATTTACTAGCGTTTGGGCCTAGCTTAGTTGAAAACGGAGAAGTAGTTGTTAATGAAAATACAGAAGTAGGACGAGCAATGGCATCAAATCCCCGAACTGCGATAGGAATTATTGATGAAAATCATTATATAGTAGTTGTTGGAGATGGAAGAACGTCAGAAAGTAGTGGACTTTCACTATATCAATTAGCACAAATAATGAAAGAAAAAGGAGCGAAAGTTGCTTACAATTTAGACGGAGGTGGTTCATCTTCTTTATACTTTAATGGAAATTTAATTAATAAACCAACCACAAACGGAAGAACAATTTCAGAAAGAGAGGTAAGTGATATTGTTTACTTTGGATACTAATAGACGTTTTAAAAAAACGATAATAACATATTTATTTACGACTATATTTCTTTATATTTTTAGTAGAATATATCAAAGTCAAAGTTATGGAGAAGTATCATTTTTTATGAATTATTTATTTTTAATTCCATTTATTGGTGGAATTTTATTGTCAATAATATTAAAATTTGATTTTTCTTTTTCAAGATTAAGTTTTAACTTATGGAATTCTGGAGTTGCGGTTGTTACAGCAGGATTTTTGTTAAGAGGTATAATAAATTTATCGGGAAGATCTACTACATTTGATAAACCATATTTTTATATCGGAACGTTATTTTTAGTTGTAGCAATAATAAATCATTTAGTTATGAAAGTTACTAAAAATAAATAATACAAAATTAAATATATAATTTAAAATAATTCAGAGTATTTTATTATTTTATAATAATTTATTCTGATTTTTTTGTTTTGAATTTATTATACAAATTCAGATATATTGAGTTTATAAATATATAATATAAAAAACGCTTTAAAATTTTACCTTTAAAGCGTTTTTATTCTTTTTACTACGAAAAATGGACATCCTAAATTACAAAATTCTAATATGTAATCTTCTAAATTATAAATATTTTTTGGGTGATTGTTATCTTTAGTAGTAATAAATCCACTAAGTCGTAATTTTTCGTATGCAATATCTCCGATAATAAATTGTTTATCATTTAAAATTTCTACATACTTTGCGATGAATAAATCTTTATCAAAAGCATTTTTGAAATTAAAAATTAACTCAAAATTACCATTTTCTGTTTCAAAAGTTAGATTTTTATGTGATATTTGCATAATTATTCTCCTTTATCAAAAGGTTTTTTTATAAAGTATAATATTATAAAAATAATAGAATATATTAGTATAGCGAATGTTGAGAAATATTGTGTTCTTTCTATTACTATAGAAAGTTTTTCTTTGTTTGATTTTTCGCTAAATTTGCTATCTTGCAAGAATGTTCTTTTTATTTCTGCAATTGTTGAGTTATCACTATTTGATATGTAGTTTGCAAAAACTGTTCCCGAGTTTGCAGATAAGTAATTGTAGTTTTGGAAAAATAGTATTTTTCCATTCATTAAAAAGTATTTTATATCTTTTTCTGAATGTTCTTTATAAAATAAATCGTAAATATCTTCATTAATTGTAATATTTTCATTATTTATATCATAAGTTCCTGCTTTTAGTGCAAGTTTGTATTCGTAATTATTAAATACGTATGTATATAAATTTTGCAGAGAATCAAAATAATCGTCTTTTTCCTCTGATATTCCTAAAACGGTAACTACTATTTTTGTATTTCCGCTATAAGTTATAGTGTTAGAGTTTTTACCGTCAAAGTCAAGTCCTAAGCTACGAATACTATTTGATTCTAAAAATTTTATATTGTTTTCAATAGTTTTTCCATTTTTTAACGTATATTCAGGATATTTAGTTATTTCCAATATGTCTGGATAATTTTTTATAGTTTCAGAAGTTATGTAATTAATGTTTTTTGCAGTAGTTGTATTTTCTTCTGAAATTTCTATAGATTTTAAATTTGTATCACGCATAGTTAGTTTATCTAAAATTAATTGTGCTTGTGAAATTGTAATGTTAAATTTTTTAAATATAGACTTTAAAACTGCAGATGAATTTTTTTGTTCCAGTAAAAAAATTGCATCGCTTAAACGTATTTCGCCATTTATTTCATATTCCTCTAAAATACTATCACTTTCTACAAGTGGAATAGAAGAATCAATTGTAATATTTTTATCTCTTAATTGCTCAGATATTACGAAAAGAGCGATAGAGCTAGCTAAATCTTTATATTCTACTTTTTCATCTTCTGATTTCTTTGAAATAATTTTTCCTGTATTATATTCTGAAATAACAATTTTTGCGTCTTTATTTTTATTGATAACACTAATAGAAGCATTGTTATCAACGAAGTTATCATTTGCTAATACACTATTACTATTTGTAAAAATAATAAATGCAAGTAATAATGTAAATATCTTTTTAAATTTCATTTATTTGTTCCTTTACAATAATATATAAATAGTATATTACAAAATGAAAAAAAATTCTACTTTAAAAATATATAATAATTACATTTTATTTTTTTAATTATTTTTTGTTGAAAATAAAATTTATAATTGAATTTTGACAAAAAAAATTCACAATTTAAACTAGGTTATTTGTGCCAAGATTTCAATTATTTTTTACAAATTTTCACTTCAGATATTATTGGACAAATTAAAAATAAAACGATAAAATTATATTTATAATTATTTGGAGGAATAGATAATGAGCAATGTTTTAAAATATAAAGAGTTAAAATTAAATGATAATATGAAAAATTTAGTAGTAATTAAACGTGATGGAAGAAAAGTTCCCTTTAACAGTGAAAAGATTTATAATGCGATAGAAAAAGCCATTTTATCAATAGGAGGTTCTACTAAAACTTACAGTATTGGAAATATTGTAGAAGAAGTATTGTTAGAAATCAATAGACGTTTTGATAAAGATATAAAAATTTATGAAATACAAAATATTGTTGAACATACATTAATTGAACTAGGTGAAGATAGAGTAGCAGAAGAATATATTTCTTATCGTGCAAATCGTGATATAAAACGTGATAGAAGTTTAGATATTAATATTGCTATTAATAGTTTGATAAATAGAGATGAAAAATTAGTAAATGAAAATGCAAATAAAGATAGTTTAGTATTTAATACGCATCGTGATTTAACTAGTGGAGTTGTTGCAAAATCTATCGGGTTAAAAATGTTACCTAAACACGTAGCAAATTCACATCAAAAAGGAGAAATTCATTATCACGATTTAGACTATTCTCCGTATCAACCATTAACAAATTGTTGTTTAATTGATTTTAATGAAATGTTGACTAAAGGTTTTAAAATTGGAAATGCTGATGTAGAAAGTCCAAAAAGTATTACAACTGCAACTGCACAAATGGCACAAATTATAGCAAATGTTGCGTCAAGTCAATATGGTGGTTGTAGTGCTGACAGAATTGACGAAGTTCTTTCTCCTTTTGCAAAATTGAATTATGACAAAAATTTAAAAATGGCACAAGAGTGGATTGATGGAGATGAAAAACAGAAACAATTTGCATTAGAGAAAACTAAAAAAGACATTTATGATGCTATGCAAAGTTTAGAATATGAAATAAATACTTTATATTCTTCACAAGGACAAACACCGTTTACGTCATTAGGATTTGGTTTAGGAGAAGATTTTTTTGCACGTGAAATTCAAAAGGCGATTTTAAAAGTTAGAATTAACGGATTAGGAAAAGAAAAAAGAACAGCAATTTTCCCGAAATTAATTTTTACATTGAAAGATGGGGTAAATTTAAGAGAAACTGATCCTAATTATGACATAAAACAATTGGCTTTAGAATGTTCTGTAAAAAGAATGTATCCGGACGTAATAATGTATGATACATTAGTAAAAATAACTGGAAGTTGTAAAACTCCAATGGGGTGTCGATCGTTTTTACCAGCATGGAAAAACGAAAACGGAGAAAATATTGAGAGCGGAAGAATGAATTTAGGGGTAGTAACTTTAAATTTACCACGTATAGCTATAGAGTCAAATGGGGATAATGATAAGTTTTGGTCAATTTTAAGAGAAAGATTAGAAATTTGTAAAGACGCATTAATTTATCGTGCAAAACGTTGTGGTGAAGCAAGACCAGAAAATGCTCCAATTCTTTATATGTACGGAGCATTTGGAAATCGTCTGTCTGCTGGAGAAAGTGTTAATAAATTATTTAAAAATAAACGTTCAACATTATCGCTGGGATATATAGGTTTATATGAAGTTGCCACAGTATTTTATGGAGGAGAATGGGAAAAAAATAGAGAAGCAAAAGATTTTACACTTGAAATTATGAAATATTTAAAACAAAATGTTGAAGAGTGGACAGAAGAGTATGATTATTGGTTTAGTATTTATTCAACACCAAGTGAAAGTTTAACAGATAGATTTTGTAGAATGGATAAAGAAAAATTTGGAAGTTTAGAAAATATTACTGATAAAGATTATTACACAAATTCTTATCACTATGATGTTAGAAAAAATCCAACTCCTTTTGAAAAAATAGATTTTGAAAAAGATTATCCATATTTTGCAAGTGGAGGATTTATTCATTATTGTGAGTATCCAGTTTTACGTCAAAATCCAAAAGCACTAGAAGCAGTATGGGATTATGCTTATAATAAAATTGGATATTTAGGAACGAATACCCCTATAGATAAATGTTACGAGTGTAATTATGAAGGAGAATTTGAACCTACTAAAAAAGGATTTAAATGTCCAAATTGTAGTAACACAAATCCTAAAACTTGTGATGTTGTGAAAAGAACATGTGGTTATTTAGGTAATCCACAAGCACGGCCTATGATAAAAGGTAGACATAAAGAAATTATTTCAAGAGTAAAACATTTATAAAAATATGAGTTTTTCTAAAAAATAAATATAAATATTGAAGTTTATAAAAAACGTGAAAATATGTGAAGATTATTATGTAATGCATATAGCTAATTGCAAAGTAATTAACTAGTATGGAGAAAATTTTTCTGTTATTAATACTAGATTTTCTATATTTTTACGTTTTTTTAAATTGAGAAAATTTTTTATAATCTTAATTTTCATATAAGTTGTACATTTTTTTAATAATTTAAGTTTATTTTAATTAATTTATGTAAAATTATGATAACGATATAAATACGGAGGTCGTTATATGAGAATATTAATAGCAGAAGATGAAAAAGATTTAGCAGAAGCACTAGAAGCTATGCTTAAACATAACAATTATTCAGTAGATATAGTTCATAACGGTCAAGATGCACTAGATTATTTAATGTTAGATGATTATGATGGAGCAATACTAGATGTTATGATGCCAAAAATGGATGGTGTAACAGTAGTAAAAAAATTACGAGAAGCTAAAAAAAATACACCAGTATTAATACTTACAGCAAAATCAGAAGTAGAAGATAGAGTAGAAGGTCTTGACAGCGGAGCTGATGATTATTTAACTAAACCTTTTGCAACTAAAGAATTATTGGCTCGTGTTCGTTCTATGACAAGAAGACAAGCAACATTTACGAGTAACGAATTAGAGTTTGGTAATGTAAAATTAAATAAATTAACATTTGAATTATCAACTAAAAAAGATAGTTTTAGATTATCAAATAAAGAATTTCAAATTATGGAAATGCTTATGCGTAACCCTTGGAATGTAGTTCCTACTGAAAATTTTTTAGAAAGAATATGGGGATATGATAGTGAGTCTGAAATTAATGTTGTTTGGGTAAATATTTCATATTTAAGAAGAAAGCTAAAATCACTTGATGCTAATATCCAAATTAAAGCTACTAGAAATGTAGGTTACACTTTGGAGGAAGTCAATGATTAATTCATTAAGAAGAAAGTTTATTATTTTATCAATAAGTACGATAACTTTTGTAATTTTATCTGTATTTATTACTATAAATATATTAAATTTTAATGATATTTCAAATAGAAGTGATCAGATTATATATAGAGTAAAAGATGATAAAGAACTTTTTTTAAATCTAGTGGCTAATACAGATCAAAGTAAGGAACCTAGTGATAAATTTTTATATGATAAATTTTTTGTAGCTGAAGTTTCAAATGATAATAAAATACTTTATATAGTTAATAAAGATTCCAGAAAAACTACTGAAGAATTAGTTACAGTAGTAGAAAAAGCAATACAATTAAATAAAGATATGGAATATGTGGATTATTATAAGTTTTGTTATGTAACTATTGAAGGACATAAATTTCTTTTATTTATAGATAGAGAACAAGATTTTATAATAGGACAAAACTTTTTAGAAAATAGTATATTAGTAGGATTTTTAATAGTAATATTATCTTCACTAATATTAATTGGTGTTTCTAGTAGAATTGTAAAACCTTTTGAAGAAAATTATAAAAAGCAGAAACAATTTATTACAGATGCAAGTCATGAATTGAAAACTCCTTTAACTATAATAAGTTCCAATGCAGATGTTTTAGAAATGCAAGCAGGAAATTCAAAATGGTTATCAAACATTCATAACCAAATAGACAGACTTACATATTTAATAAATAGTTTAGTTGCATTTAGTAGAGTAGAAGAAAAAAATACTTTAGAAAAAACAAAATTTTCATTAACTAATTTGTTGCAATCAAGAATAGAAGATTTTGATGAATTGGCAAATTTCAAAGGTAAAAAATTAGTAGTAAATGCAGAAAAAGAAGTTTATTATATCGGTGATGTTAATACTATAATGCAAGTTATTGATATTTTATTAGACAATGCAATAAAATATGCAGATGACAATAGTGAAATAAATGTAGAATTGAAGAATAATAAAAAAAATGTAGAATTGAGAGTTACAAATAAAGCACAAGATATTAAAAAAGGAGAATTGAATAAAGTCTTCGATAGATTTTATAGATTAGATGAATCTAGAAATAGTACGATAAAAGGATATGGTATTGGATTATCGTTAGCAAATCTAATTGTAGAAAAGCATAAATCGATAGCTAAAGCATATTCTCCAGAAGATGGTATTTTTGTAATTTCAATAAAATTTATGTAAAAATGAGAGAGAAACGAAAGTTTCTTTCTTATTTTTATTTTTAAGTAATTTTATGAAAACATTTTAATTGTTAGTTTAAGTATGCTATAATAAAGTAAAACAAATTATAAGAGGTGTAATATGAAAAAATTAATTAATGTTAAAGAATTTTTTGGAATTTTAGATGCTAACGATAATGTAGTAGTTTTAGACTGTAGATTTAGTTTAATGGATAAAAGTTATGGAGTTAATGAATATAAAAAAGGCCATATAAAAGGAGCATATTTAATTGACATAGAAACAGATTTAACTGATGAAATTTCTAAACATGGAGGACGTCATCCTTTTAAAGATGTAGAAAAATTAAAAAATATTTTAGAAAATTTTGGAATAAGTAATGATACTATTGTAGTTGCTTATGATGATGGAGATTTGCAAGGTTCAGGTAGGTTAATATATCAACTTAGAAATATCGGAATAAAAAATAGTGCTGTATTAGATGGAGGTATAGTAGCTTACAAAAATGCAAATGGAGAAATAGAAACGACAGAAAATATTGCAACTGAAAAAGGAAATATAAATATTGAACTGGATAATAGTTTAATTGTTGATATGAATTACGTTAAATCGAAACTTTATAATAATAATGTAATTTTAGTAGATTCACGTTCTAATCCACGATATTTAGGGTTGGAAGAACCTGTTGATAAAGTAGCTGGACATATTCCGAGTGCGAAAAATTATTTCTTTAAAGACGTTTTATCAGAAAGTATTGTAGATAGTTCTTTTAAAGATGAAAAATTTTTAGAAAAACATTTCAGCACACTAAATAGAGAGAAAGAAATAATAGTATATTGTGGCTCGGGAATTTCTCTTATGGTAAATACTCTAGCTTTAGAAAAAATAGGAATACCGTATAAATATTATCCAGGAAGTTATTCGGATTGGATAAGTTATGAAGAAAATGAAATAAAAACTGGAGAAGAATAAATAAAAATCCGACTACAAATAAATGTAGTCGGATAATTTTTTAATCTTCTTTTTGGAACTCTAGTGCAATTTCTGGTACAAAATCTTCTGGTATAGATTTCTGTTTTATTATTATTACATCACATTTTGCGTAACGAACAATTCCTTCTGAAACAGATCCCATTAACATTCTCTTGAATCCTGTTAATCCAGAAGAACCACAAACTACTAAATCTATATTTTTCTCATCAACAATATCTTCACTAAGAACTATTTTTGGGATACCTTGTTCAACAATACCGTGAACTGATTCTAGTCCACTTTCTTTTGCAACACGAACATAACTCTCAACAAGTTCTTTAGTTTTTTTGTAGAATGAATTAAAAATATATGGATCAGATAATCCAGATGTAGCTATCGTAGCATCAATAACAGAAGCTATATAAAGATGAGAACCTTCATTACGTTTAGCTATTGCTACTGCATTTTTAAATGCCCATTCTGCTTGTTTAGAACCGTCAACTGCAACTAAGATTTTTGAATATTTGTTTTCCATAAAAGATACCTCCTTATAATTCTTTAATATAATTATAATACAGTTATTAAAAAAAGTAAAGCGTTTTATTTATTTTTATTATAATATTTTAAAAACAAAAAATAGCCAATTATAATATAATAATTAGCTATTTTAATCGTGTTTTACAAATTTATTTACTATTGCAAGGCTACAAGATAATAATAAAATTGCTCCTCCCCACATTAAAACATTTTTTGGATCTGAATGATCTACAATAATCAGTCTTATAACTGCAGTTATTCCTATATAAATAAAATAACGCAGAGGGAAGTGGTAATCATTTTTGAAATATTTTACAATTAATGCAAGAAACTCAAAGTATAAGAAAAATAAAATTATTTCTTCTACAACTGCAGTATAATTGGCTTCGTTTTTTAATGAAGTGAATGCTAATTGAACAATTCCTACAGCTTCACTAAATAACACAAAACATAATGCAATAGCTACTAAAATAAGTGCTAAATTTTTAATAGTTAAAATAATTTGAGAAATTTCTTTTGAATATTTATTTACTTTTTCTTTCATTATATTCTCCTATTCTACAGTAACAATTCTTTTTCTAGCATGTATTTTTCCGTCAATTTCAATAGAATAAATTACTTCGTAAACACCTAATTCATTTGTGTTTACATTTGAAGAAATTTCTAATTTATCTAAATATGAAACTCCACCTTTTCTAGCTATAACATCATCTTTATTTATGATAAAATCACTATTTTTTGCTATCGTAATATTTTCTGGAATTACAAAATAAAATGTTCTTTCCAATCTACGTTGCATTCTCATTCTATATTTTTCTTCATCTTCAGCAGAAATTTTTTCTCTTAATTTTTCGTCTACTAAAGGCATAAGTTCTATTTCGGTATTTGCTATACAAATTCTACTATTAACTATAGTAAATGTTTGCGTTCTTCCTGGACCACAGTAAGATTGACAGCCAATAATAAATTCTGCATTTGGAGCTTTCTTTTGTAATTTTGGTATTAAAGTACGTAAATTAACACCAAGACATTCATCACAAACACGAAAAACTACTTTATCTTCTGTAATTAAACCTTTATTATTTTTAATTTCAGTCATTGTTTTCCCCTTAAAAATTTTAATATAACTCAAATATTATAATACATATACTTTATAAAGTAAAATTTATAATTTTTTAATTAAATATTTTTTAATTATATTTTTAATAATAAATAGTATTAAAAAATATATTATTATTAAAAAAACTATTAAACTAACTAGTCTAAAGAAAAAGTTTTCTGGAAACATCTTTATTAAATTAGACTCATCTTCTGATAACAACCATAAATCGTTAGTAAATAAAATTTCGTGAAATAATATCCAAAATTTATTGAAATTTACAAATATAAATAAACCTACAATTACAATAAAAATTGTGAAAAATAAAAATACTTTGTTAAATACATTTATTATAGTTTTTAAAAATAAACTTTTATAAACAAAAGAAAGTATTATTATTGACATAACAATAATTATTGTTGCTACAATTAAAAAATTGTATGAAGAAATGTATAAATTTCTAACGTCAATCATATGAAGAACGTCTTTTTTACTGTACCAATTTGTATCTAATGGTATATTAGTTTTTAAATACAATAGTAAATTTTCTGTAAAATACATTAGTTGTTTATATTCTAATTCTAACTTTGGAGCTAAATCTTCTTTTGTATAAAAATATGAAAAAATGTTTATATTAAGAGAAGTTTTCAAAATTATAAACAATATTCCTGATATAAAAATTAGAACTAAGTTAATTACAGTTAGTATATTTAAAATTATTTTTTTCATAATTCTCCTTTAAAAAAATGTATTAGTCAAAAGTTCTAAGAAACGCCTAAGTAGATATATAACTACTTAGACGTAACTGTTTATTTTTTTAAATCTTTTTTTGTAAAACTTAAAGGTAATACTTCTTCAAAGAAGTTGTAAACTACAAAATTTTCTTCTGAATCTCCTAATATTAGTTCAAAATCTTTGTCTGCAAATTCTGCGATAACTTGTCTGCAAACTCCACAAGGAGGACATTGTTCTAATAAATTTCTTTTTGGTCCACCTACGACAGCTATTTTGCTAAATTCAGTTATGCCTTCACTGACAGCTTTAAATATTGCTGTTCTTTCAGCACAATTTGTAGGAGTATAACTTGCGTTTTCAATGTTACAACCTGTGTAAATAATACCATTTTTTCCTAATAATGCTGCTCCAACTGTAAATTCAGAATATGGAACATAGGAAAATTTTGTTGCTTCAATAGCTTTTTTCATAAGAAGTTTATTAATGTTTTCCATAATTACACCTCGTTATATTTTTTTATTAATTTTATAATCATATGCCCGACTCCAGATTCATCGTTAGTTTTTTCTGAAATGTATCTTGCTATTTTTTTTAATTCTTCATTACCATTTTTCATTGCTACACTGTATTTTACAGCTTCTAACATAGAGTAGTCATTCATATTATCGCCTAATGCAACAGTTTCTTCTAAACTAATGTTTTTACTAATAGCAAAATTTTTAAGGGCAGTTCCTTTTGTTGCATTTTTGTTCATTATTTCAATATTATTTTCCCCAGATGAAGTTACACTAATTTCTTTATTTTCTCGTAATAGTTGTTTTGCTTTTTCTAAAATTTCTTTATTATTACTTAGTGCTACAATTTTTATTGTAGGATTATTTTCTTCGTTGAAGTATAAATCAATGTTTTCTACTTCTGTAAGATGTCCTCTTGCTTTTCTTTCGTATGCTTCAGCCATTATTTTTTCTCTATTGGCTTTTGCTCCATGACTTTCTATTAAGTCAACATAAGTTTGGATATCGACAGAAATATCTGTCGTGTAAACTGTATTTTTTGTATAAAGTTGATAATTTATATTTAA
>CAMBPW010000022.1 GCA_945869755.1 uncultured Gemella sp. | reverse complement strand
TGACATAATAAAACCCCTCCAGTTGGTTTGTCCAACTTTTGGGGGTCATAACAAACGTTAGGTGTTTAATAAATTTATTATTTAATTAATTCTATTTTTTTTATCTCTGACTGGTTGATTAAATAACTACCTATTTCTAACATAGGTTCTTCTCCCTCATCTTCTGCTTGTATGTACCAATCAACATATACATTATTCCAAACTTCTCCATCTACAAAATATAAATTTATATATTTAGTTTTACATCCTTTCATTTCATTAGTGGATACCATCTTTTTTCCTCCCTTGAAACAATATGAATACCATTTTTACTATAAGAAATTGAAAATCTTTTAGTTAATTGTTGTATACTTTTATCTTCATAAATATAATAACCAATATATTCATTAGAATTAATTAACTCTTTTTGCCCATTTTCTTTTTCCATCTTTTTTTATTATACTTAATTTTTAAAAAATCATCAATACTATATGGTTATAATTTATACCACTTTGTATTTCTTTTCCTTTTCTGTTGTTTTCTTATTATAGCTCTTATTTATAAACTTTATATATAGAAAAATAAAAGAACCCTTAACATACAAGGGTTCTCAATTTTATTCCATAAAACCTTTTAATTTATTTAATTTAGATGGATGTTTTAATTTTCTTATCGCTTTTGCTTCGATTTGACGAATTCTTTCTCTAGTAACTCCAAAAGCACTTCCAACTTCTTCTAAAGTATGTGTTTTTCCATCTTTAAGTCCAAATCTTAATTTTAAAACATTTTCTTCTCTATCTGTTAAAGTTTCTAAAATTTCTTCAAGTTGTTCTTTTAATAATTCGTTTGCGGCATGTTCAACTGGAGATTGCGCTTCTTTATCTTCAATAAAATCACCTAAGTGCGAATCATCTTCTTCTCCTATTGGAGTTTCTAAAGATACAGGTTCTTGAGCTATTTTTAAAATCTCACGAACTTTTTCTGTAGGCATACCCATTTTTTCAGCAATTTCTTCGGGTTTTGGCTCTCTTCCAAAATCTTGAAGTAATTGGCGTTGAATACGTATTAACCTATTAATTGTTTCAACCATGTGAACAGGAATACGAATTGTACGTGCTTGATCAGCAATAGCACGAGTTATAGCTTGTCTTATCCACCATGTTGCATACGTACTAAACTTAAATCCTTTTGAATAGTCAAATTTTTCAACTGCTTTAATTAGACCCATATTTCCTTCTTGAATTAAATCTAAAAATAGCATTCCTCGTCCTACATATCTTTTTGCTATACTTACTACAAGACGTAAATTTGCTTCTGCTAATTCTTGTTTCGCAAATTCTTTTTCATCTTCTGTTCCATTTTCTATAGTTTTTGCAAGCTCTAATTCTCTTTCTTTAGATAGTAACGGAACTTTTCCTATTTCTTTTAAATACATTCTAACTGGATCGTTAGTTTTTATTCCGGCAGGAACTGATAAATCTTCTAAATCAATTTCTTCGTCGATTTCATCTGTATGATTTTGATTTATTAAAATGATATCTTCGTTACTAAGTAGCTCGTAGAAATCATCTATATCATCAGAAGAAATTGATAGTTTAGATAAAGTTTCTAAAATTTCTTCTTGAGAAAGTTCTCCATTTTTTCTACCTTTTTCAAGAAATTGTTGTTTTATTATTTCAAAATCATTATTAACATTTATATTTTCAGACATATAATTAATTCTCCTTATTTTTTATATTTTGTTAATTTTATTAACAAGTCTATTTGCGTATTTAAATCAGCTTGACCTACTGCATTTTTTAAGTTTTCTTTTATAGTTTCTAAACTATTATTTAGTGTATGTTTTCTTTTAAAATATTCAATATAGTCTTTTATAGTGTGTATCGTTGGGTTTTCTTCAATTAAAAAATCTTCATTATCTATATATGTTGCTAATTTTATCAATTCTTGATTTGTAATATTAGATATAAATTTATGTATTTTAAATTGGCTATAATTATTATAATAAACAATTAAATTTTCAAAAAGGTTATTAAATAAACTATTTTCAAAATCGAAATCTTCTATTTCATTATAATTTTCTAAAAATAATTGTTTGCTATTGAAGAAATATTTGAATAATTTACACATTTTTTTATCGTATTCAATATTTTTATATAAATTTATATGATTGTAATTTTTTATTGTATTATTTCTTTTATGTTTTTTATAAGTTTTAAGTTCGTTTAATAATATTGTTTTTTCTATAGAAAAGCTATCTGCTAAGTATTTAACAAGAATATCTTTTAACGCCTTGTCATTAATAAAACTTATATTTTCTAATATTTCATTTTTATAATTTATTTTTTTATCAATATTATTTTTTGAAGTATTGCTATAATAGTCTATTTTAAACTGTAAAAAATGTTCTATATTATTTTTAGTATATTCTAAAAAAGAAAAGTCTTCATTTTTATTTTTTGAATTTTTTATAAATTCGTCTATATCTTTTCCATTTATAAATTTTATTTTAAATATATTATCTGTTTTTTCTAGTAATTTATTTCCTATTTTTATTGTTGCTTCTATACCTGCATCATCATTATCTAAAGATAAGATTATTTTATTTGAAATGTTTAAAATATTATTTAGTAATTTATCATCAATATTAGTTCCCATTAATGCAACTACATTTTTTACACCATGCTGATAAGCACTAATTACGTCCATATACCCTTCGCATAAAATTATATTATTTTCTTTTATTGCAAAAGATCTTGCGTTAGAAAAATTATATAATATTTTTCTTTTTTCAAAAATTTCAGTTTCTTGTGTATTGTAGTATTTAGGTATAGATTTTTCATTAGACATCGTTCTACCAGAAAAAGCTACTATCCTATCTTTATCGTCTTTTATTGGAAAAGTGATTCTATCATTAAAAACATCGCTGTATAAATTATTTTCACTCTTATTAATTAATCCTGCTTCAACACAAATATTCAAATCAATATTGTTTTTCTTAAAAAATTCTAAAGCTATATTATTTTTTGGAGCATATCCTATGTTGAAAAATTTTATACTTTCTTTTGTTATGCCACGTTCTAATAAGTATTTAAGTGCTGTTTCTGCTTCACTAGTATTTAATAAAATATAATTATAATAATCTGCAATTAATTGATAAGAATAATACATAACATCGTATTTATTATTAAAATCGTAAGATATTTTTTTATTATCTTTGTCTTCTAATTCTAAACCTAATCTATTACCTAGTTTTACTATTGCTTGATTATATGTTATATTTTCTAATTGAGATAAAAATTGAAAAATATTTCCACCACTTCCACAACCAAAACAATGTGCTATTTTTTTTTCTTGAGAAACACTGAATGACGGTGTTTTTTCATTATGAAATGGACATAATCCTATATAATTTTTACCACGTTTTTCTAATTTAACATATTCACTCACTAAATCCACAATGTCAATGTTGTCAATTATATGGTCAATATCTTTTTGTGATATTTTTTTCATAAAATAGCACCTCTTACTTTATTTTTAGTTGAGAATATATTAATTATAGCACATTTTAATAAAAAATTGTTAACTTAGTATTGAAAAATTCAGAATAAAATGATAAAATGAATTAAAAGCGAGTTAATGATGGTGAAAGATTAACAACATATTTGGCATAATATAAAATGAAATATTTATAAAGTTGAGTTTTTACTAATTAGGGTGGAACCGCGGATATTATTCGTCCCTGTATATATTGAAGTTTTTCGGTATGTACAGGGATATTTTATTTAATAATAAAACAGGAGGAATTTTTAAATGGAAAAAATTTTATCATTAGCAAAAAATAGAGGTTTTGTATTTCAAGGTTCTGAAATTTATGGCGGACTTGCAAATACTTGGGATTATGGTCCACTAGGAGTTGAATTGAAAAATAATATAAAAAAACTTTGGTGGAAAAAGTTTATTCAAGAATCTCCATACAATGTAGGTTTAGATAGTGCTATTCTTATGAATCCTAAAACTTGGGAAGCATCAGGACATGTAGGAAACTTTAGCGATCCTATGTTAGATTGCAAAGAGTGTAAAGCAAGATTGCGAGCGGATAAAATTATTGAAGAATTTTATTTTACGAAAAAAAATGAAGATATTATTGTAGATGGTCTTCCTTTTGAAGAACTAGAACAAATAATAGCTGAAAATAATATTCCTTGTCCAGAATGTGGAAATCATAATTTTACAAGTATTAGACAATTTAATTTAATGTTTAAAACAAGTCAAGGTGTTATTGAAAATTCTTCAAATGAAATTTATCTTCGCCCAGAAACTGCACAAGGAATTTTTGTGAATTTTAAAAATGTTCAACGTTCAATGAGAAAAAAATTACCATTTGGAATTGGGCAAATAGGAAAATCTTTCAGAAATGAAATTACACCTGGAAATTTTATTTTTAGAACTAGAGAATTTGAACAAATGGAATTGGAATTTTTCTGTGAACCTGGAACAGAATTAGAGTGGCATAAGTATTGGCAAGATTATTGTGAATCTTGGTTATTAAATTTAGGTTTAAACAAAGAAAATATTAGACTTAGAGAACACGAAAAAGAAGAATTATCACACTATTCTAATGCTACAACAGATATAGAATTTAGATTTCCTTTTGGATGGGGGGAACTATGGGGAATTGCTTCTAGAACTGATTATGATTTAAAACAACATAGTGAACATTCTAAAGTTGATCTATCTTATCAAGATTTAATAACAAATGAAAAATATTTAGCTTATTGCATAGAGCCATCTGTTGGAGTTGATCGTGTGTTATTAGCATTTCTATGTAATTCTTATAAAGAAGAAGTATTATCTGAAAATGATACGAGAGTTGTTTTAACATTACACCCTGCTCTAGCTCCGTATAAAGTAGCAATATTGCCTCTATCAAAAAAATTAAGTGAAAATGCATTAAAATTATATAGTGAATTATCTACTGAATTTATGGTTGATTTTGATGAAACAGGTTCAATAGGTAAACGTTATAGAAGACAAGATGAAATAGGAACACCACTATGTATAACTTATGATTTTGAATCTGAAAATGACAATATGGTAACAATAAGAGATAGAGATACAATGGAGCAAATAAGAATACCTATTTCTGAAGTTAGAGATTATATTTATAATAAAATTAAATTTTAGAAAATAATAAAACAAGATTTTGATTTTTCAAAATCTTGTTTTATGTTTTAATTTCTTTTCCTAGTTAATAATTTAATAGGAGTTCCATCAAAATAGAATGCTTCTCTAATTCTATTTTCTAAAAATCTTTCGTAAGAAAAATGCATTAGTTCTGGATAATTTACGAAAAATACAAACGTAGGTGGATTAATTGCTACTTGTGAAGAATAGAAAATATTTAATCTCTTACCTTTATCTTGAGGAGTAGGATTCATTGATACAGCATCAACAATAACTTCGTTTAATGTAGAAGATTGAATTCTTCTATGTCTATTTTCATAAGATTCTTTAATTAATGGGAATATATTAAATACCCTTTGCTTTGTTTTTGCAGAAACAAAAATTATTCTAGCATAATCAAGATAAGCAAAGTTATCTCTAATTTTTTCTTCAAATTCTTTCATAGTTTTATCGTCTTTTTCTATTGCATCCCATTTATTTACAACGATAATTACTCCTTTTCCTGATTCGTGTGCATATCCTGCAACTTTTTTATCTTGCTCAATAATTCCTTCTTCTGCATTAAGAACAACTAAAACGATATCTGATCTTTCAATAGCTTTTAGAGATCGTAAAACAGAATATTTTTCACAGTTTTCATATACTTTCCCTCTTTTTCTTATACCCGCAGTATCTATTACTACATATTCATCACCATCATATTTAAAATCACTATCTATTGCATCACGTGTAGTCCCGGCAATTTCAGAAGCAATGACTCTTTCTTTTCCAAGAATTGTATTAATTAAACTAGACTTTCCAACATTTGGTCTACCTATTAAAGAGAAACGAATTTTATCATCATCTTCACTATCTTCAACTACTTTAAAATTTTTACATACAGCGTCAAGTAAATCTCCTATTCCTAAACCATGAGAACCTGATATAGGAAATGGATCACCAAATCCTAATGAATAAAAATCATAAATTAAATGATTCATATCAAAATTATCAATTTTATTTACTGCTAAAATTACAGGTTTATCTGTTTTATAAAGTAATTTTGCTACTTCTTCATCATCTGGAGTTATTCCATCTCTACCGTTTACTAAAAATATAATAACATCTGCTTCATCTATAGCTAATTCTGCTTGTGCACGTATTTGTTTTTGAAATGGCGTATTTTCAATCTCTATTCCGCCAGTATCAATCATGAAAAATGAATAATTTAGCCACTCTGCTTTTGAATATATTCTATCTCTAGTTACACCAGAAATATCTTCTACAATAGATAATCTATCTCCTATAATTTTATTAAAAATAGTAGATTTACCAACATTTGGTCTACCTATTATTGCGACAGTAGGTTTTGCCATTATAAATTCCTCCTTTTATTTATCATAAAACAAAATAAGAGCAATAGAATATATTATCTATTGCAATTATTTTTCATTTAAACTTGTATATAATTAAGATAATTCTTTAAACTTATCAGCTATACTATATTCAGTTTCTTCTGATTTTAAATATGATGTATCAAAGTCAGGTTCAGTAATTACTTCTTCTTTTACTGGTTTTTCTAATAAATCTTTGATAGATAATGAAATTCTCTTATTTTCAATGTCTAAACTTATTAATTTAACTTTGACAGTTTCTCCTACGCTTAATACATCAGTTGCTTTTTCAATTCTTTCATGAGATATTTGAGAAAGATGAACTAAACCTTCAACATCAGGTAAAATTTCAACAAATGCTCCAAAATCCGTAATGTTTTTAACTATACCTTCTAATTCATCGCCCTCTTTAAATGATGCTTTTGCAATTTCCCATTGAGTAGGAAGTAATGCTTTAATTGATAAAGAAACTCTTCCATTTTCTTTATCTAATCCTAAAATTGCAACTTTAACAGTTTCTCCTACTGAGATAACATCTTCAATTTTAGCAAATCTCTTATGTGAAATTTCTGAAATATGAACTAAACCATCTATTTCTCCAATATTTACGAATAGTCCGAAATTAGAAATTCTATTAACTTTTCCTTCAAGAATATCTCCGACATTTAATTTGCTAAATATCTCGTCTAATTTTTTATTTTCTTCTTCTTCTAAAATAACTTTTCTATTTAATATAACTTTATTTTTAGATTTATCAGCTTCATCAATTTTAAAAGTATATTCTTTATTAACAAAGTTATTTAAATTTTTAACAAATTTTATATCAATATTTGATGCTGGAATAAAGGCTCTTACTCCTTTTAAATTTGCAAGTAGTCCACCTTTAGTTGTCTCTGTAACTTTTGCAGTTACATATTCCCCTTTTTCAAATAATTCTACTATTTCAACCCATGATAAATCGTATATTTTTTTATATTCTTGATTTTCAATAATTTTTCGAGAAAGATAAATAACTCCTGGTAAATCTTCTGATTTTCTTTCTCTATCTGTACGAACTCCAGTAACAACAGCTTCTATTTTATCACCAATGTTTAAAACATCTCTTATATCTTTAACAAAATTTCTTGATATTTGTGATTTAGATATTACACAATCATATTGAGCTCCATCAACATCAATATAAGCTAAGTCGCCATCTATTCTAGAAACAATACCAGTTACTTTATCTCCTTTCTTCAACATTTCTGTGCTATTTAATAATTCCTCAAATGAAGTTGTCATTACTTCTTTGTCCTCCTATTGATACGATACTAAAATACATTATACATCAAAATTATAATATTGTCATTTATTTTATATATTTTTTAAAATATAGTTTAATTACTAATTATTTTCTAATATTATTTTTTCTAAAATATGTTTTTCTTCATCACTTAAATTATAATTTTCTAATAAGTCTGGTCGTCTTAAATACGTTCTTCGCAAACTTTCTTTTTTTCTATATAATTCAATATTTTTATGATGACCAGAAATTAAAACATCTGGAACTTTCATACCACGAAAATCTTGTGGTCTTGTATATTGTGGATATTCTAATAAACCTGTTGAAAAAGAATCATCTTTATGAGATTCTTCTTTTCCTAATACATCTGGAATAAGTCTAACTACGCTATCTATTATTGTCATAGCCGCTAATTCTCCACCAGTTAAAATGTAATCACCGATAGATAATTCATCTGTAACTAAATACTCTCTAATTCTTTCGTCATATCCTTCGTAATGACCACAAATAAAAATTAAATGTTCTTCTTTAGAAAGTTCTTCTGCTTTTTGTTGAGTGAATTTTTCTCCTTGAGGGCATAATAAAATAATACGAGTATTTTCTGTTTTAGTTAAACTTTCTACAGCATTAAATATAGGTTCAGGTTTAAGAACCATTCCTTGTCCACCACCAAATGGGTAATCATCTACTTGGTTGTGTTTATTATTTGAATATTCTCGAAAATCTATAGCATTAATATTAATAATATTTTTTTCTTTTGCTTTCCCTAAAATAGAGTGATTTAAGACGTCAAACATATTTGGAAATAATGTTAATATGTCTATTTTCATTAGTTTAGTAACCCTTCTATAACTTCAATATACACTTTTTTATTTTTAATGTCTATATTTTTTACAACATCGTTAATATATGGAATTAATTGTTCTTTTCCGTTAATATCTTTTATTACCCAAACGTCATTTGCTCCTGTTTGTAAGATATCAATAATATTACCTATTTTATTGCTATTTTCATCATCAAAAACTTCACAACCAATAATTTCGTAAAAATAAAATTCTCCTTCTTCTAATTCAGATAAATTTTGCTCATCAATTTTTAATTGTAAATTTTTAATTTTTTCTGCTTCTTCAATAGTATGTATGTCTTTAAATTTTATTAGAAAAGCTCCTTTATGAAATCTTGATGTTTCTATTTCAACTTCTTTTATTAGTTGATTGCCATTCATTAATAATAATTTTGATCCAGTTGCAAATCTTTCTTCAGCAAAATCACTACTTGATATTACTTTAACTTCCCCTTTTAAAGCGTGAGTATTAACAATTTTTCCAACTTTTAATCTCATTAATTTCTCCTTAATTTCTCCTTAATTATTTTTTAATTGTTTCTCTAATATAATAGGATATATTTTCTATTATTATAATTGTAAAACATAGAACTATCAAGAGTATAGATATTTTACTCCAATTTCTAAATTCTATGTTGTTAATTATTAATTGACCTATTCCACCTGCTCCTACCATTCCTAATATTGTAGAATTTTTTATATTTAATTCAAAACGATAAAGTATAATAGTTATAAACTCAGGAAGATATCCAAAAAATATAATTTTTATATATCCAATAAAATTATTTATACCTAAACTTCTAATTGATAATATTATATTTTCATCTATATCTTCAATTATTTCTCCATACATTTTAGTCATTATTCCAACAGTATAAATATATAGTGCAAAAAAACTGCTTAACATTCCAGGACCAAATCCTCTGAAAAATATTATAGCTACAATTATAGGAGGAAATGTTCTTAAAATATTAATTATTAGTTTTATAATAAATGATTTTTTTCTTCCAAATAAATTTTCAGCAATAAAAAAAGAGGTAAATATTACTGTAATACTTGCTAAAAAAGTAGAAGTGAATGCCACTGTTAAACTTTGCCATAATGCGTCTAATACTTTTGGTAAGTATGAAATATCTATTTCTATCATACTTAATAACATATTTTTTGTTTGTTTTAAACCATTTAAAAATCTATCCAAAGTTATTGTTAAAAATTTACTACAATAAATTAAACTAGAAATAAATAATGTAGTATAAATAAACAATAATGAAAATTTATTAATAATATATTTATTTTTTGTTAATTTAAAATTATCATTGTATTTTCTAAAAATAAAACTCAAAAAATCTGTAATTATTATCAAAAATATTAATATTAATATTATAAGTGAAACTCTATCATATCTTAAATGATTTAACTCTTTCCATAATATTTGACCTATTCCACCTGCTCCTACTAATCCTAAAATACTAGCGCCTCTTATACTAGATTCTAATGTTAGGAAAAATACAGAATATATTGAATTTTTTAAATTTTTTATTATAGCAACTAAATAAATCTGAAATTTATTTAAACCTGTACTTTTGAAAGTATCAATGTACTTTTTATCAATTTCTTCTGCGTATTCTTTTAGTAATTTTGAAGTCATTAAAAAATTAATTATATATAAACTCATAAATCCACTAAAATTACCTACACTAAAAAGGCTAACTAAAATTGCTGCTACTATTAGTGTTGGAATTGTACGAAATACTGAAAATATTGTTGATAAGATACGGGGGATTATTTTAATATCAAATAAAATATTAGTTAAAATGGGTAAAAATAGTAACGCAGATAGCACAGCTAAAAAACTAGAGAAAAATGCCATTAATATAGTTTCAACCACAGGATTAATTAATACATTTATAAAATCGAAATCAATAGGAAACATTCTTGAAAATAAATTGCCTATTTTAGAAAATCCTGTATAAAAAGTATTAAAATTTATATTATTTAGTATTATATAAAATGAACTTAAAAAAAATATTAATACAATAATTTTATTACATAATTTTTTAAATATATAATTCTCTAATTTCATCATCAGTTACACTCTCTGTATCTTTATAAAAAGAAATTTTACCGTTTTTTATTCCTATTATTTTTTTGCTATATTTTTTTGCTATATTAACATCGTGTAAATTAATTAAAATTGTTATATTTTTCTTTTCATTTAATTTTTTAAATAATTCCATTATATCTGTTGCATTTTTTTCATCTAAATTACTTATTGGTTCATCTGCCAATAATATTTCAGGTTTTTGACATATTGCTTTAGCTATTGCTACCCTTTGTTTTTGTCCTCCAGACAAATATTTACATTTTTTAAATGTTTCTTCATAAAGCCCAACTTTTTCTATATATTTTATTGCTAGTTTGTAATCATCTTTATTGTAATAACCAAATAAAGATTGAATGAAATTTTTATTTACTAAAAAAGATGTTAAAACGTTATCTATTGTATATAAATTATCCAATATATTATAATCTTGAAAAATAAAAGCTATTTTCTGACGTAATTTTTGCAATTTTTTTCCATTCATTTTTAAAATATCATTAGAATTGAAATATATCTTACCAGATTGTGGTGTATGTAGTTTATTAATACAACGAAGAAATGTAGACTTCCCTGCTCCACTTTTTCCTAAAATAGCAACAAAATCACCATTTTCTATTTCTAAATTAATATTTTTTAAAACTATATTATCATTAAATGACATAGTTAAATTTTCTATTATTAAATTATTATTCAAAAAATCACCTCGCATTAATAAAATATATTATAGCATTTAATTAAAGAATTTTATACTTATTTTATATAATTAATAAAATAAATTATACGTATTGCAAATTAAAAAAATAAATATTATAATTTCATTAATAAAAAGTATGAGGTGATTATATGAAATTATATTTAGCAGGTGCATTGTTTAATGAAGCGGAAGTTACACAAAGAATAAAAGAAGGTCAATTACTAAGAGAAAAATTTGGAGATAAATTAGAAATATTTAATCCTATTGAACAACCTTTCAATGAGAATAAACAAGAACTTCCAACACCACAAGACATTTTCATTGGAGATACAAATGCCGTCTTAAATTGTGATATATTTCTGGCTGATATTACTAACGAAGATTCGGGAGTTATGGTAGAATTAGGAATTGCTATTGCTAACAAAAAAACTATTATAGCTGTAAATTCTGATATTCGTCTAAAATCTGCAAATAAATATGCCATACCTAGTTATGCAATAAATCACTACGTTCTTGGAGGAATTTTAAAACATGGTAAACTTGTATTTTCTTTCAATGAAGCTATAGAAGAAATCAATAAAATTATTAACATATAAAATAGTCATTTATAAAAAAAATTCGGAGCTGATTCCCTTTGAATCGGCTCCTCTGATATATTATAAAGCAATGAAATATTCTGCATTCATTGCTATTACATTATTTAGTAATTAATTGTCTTCCTTTAATTCTTGATATCCTGTTTTTGCTAATTCTAATAATTCTTT
>CAMBPW010000021.1 GCA_945869755.1 uncultured Gemella sp. | reverse complement strand
AAATCAACAGGTACAAATGTTCCGTTAGTAATGTAGTAAACAAGACGATTGTTAACAACGCCTAAACCATTAATATTTAAAACGGCATCTTTATAAACTACTTCTTTAAATTGAGTTAGTTTAGAGTCGTAATAGCTATTTGAATTTTGTACTATTTTAATTGCTATAGGTTTACTATAAAACTCTGCATTAAGAAAATCATTTTTAGTTTTAATTTCTACTAATGAAGTATTTGCAGTAATAAATTGTCCATCATATTCTCCGCCAACAATTTTATACATCATATATCCACCTGGTGATGTCATAAGATTAACATTTACGGTAGTTCCTACAGGAATAATACTTCCTATATCAGACCAATTTTCTGATAAAAATGTATGTATTTTTTCTTTTGTTACTATAGTTCTATCGACATTAAAATAATAAGTAATAGTTTTGAATGATGATTGAGCTTCTAATTCTTCTTCTAACGCTATTTCGTTTATTCTTTCAACGTTGTTCGTTTCTGTCGTAGTTGTAGTTTTTTGTTCTTGTGATTGTTCTTCCTGAACAGGATTTATAAAATTACTGTAATCCCCGTAAGTTTCTTTCTCTGATGATACTAATTTTATTGTTAATAAAGATATTAATGATAACATTATAGCTAATATAGGAGCTAATATTACTTTTACTTTAATATTTTTAATTGCAGATGAAGTGTAATTATATTTTTGTAATTCTTTTCTTAAAACTATTTTTGAGAAATAGTAAATAATCGTTTCAAAGACAACAAAAATAATATTTTTAACTTCGCCATTATTTTTTGTTATTTGATAAAATTTTTCTTCGCTATTTGAAAATTCTGACTTTATATCTTTTAACTCACTAACAATTTCTTCAAATTTTTCTTCGTTAATAAGATTAGACAGAGTTTTTTTGATTTTTTGTCTTTCTATAAATAGTTTTTTAATTTTTAATTCGGTATTTTTTATGTTTTCTTCGTTTTCTTCTGTATATTTTTCTTGTGTTAATTTTTCTAGTTTAATACTTTCTTTATATATTGCTATTTCTTTTTCCGTTAGCTGTTCTTCGATTTCTTCGATAGTTTTTTCGTTATTATTTTTATTTTCTTCTATATGAGTTATTTGTTTTTTATTTTTTGAATTTAAGAGTGCTTGTTCTTTAAAAAGTTGTAAGTTTCTTTTTTCATTACTTAGTTCTTCTGCTACTATTTTTTCTATTTCTAAAATTTTATCTAGTTGTTCTTGTGCTTTTTGTAATTTTATTTTTGCGTTTTCGCATTTTGTCTTTATTTGTTTTTCTTTTTTATTTATTTTGTAGCTTAGAATATTATATTTTATTTTTTCTGTAAAAGAAAGTTCGTTTGTTGTTTCTTCTATAGTTTTTGTAGATTTATTTTCTTCCATATATAAATCTCCTTGTTATTTTTAAATTTATTATACCACACAATGTTATTTGTTAAAAATTTTATTTAATATAAAGAAAAACTAGACATTTGCCTAGTCATCTTCTCTATATATTTCTATTTGTCGAATTTGATTTTCGTCTACTGAGCGAACTTTAAATGTAAGATTTTGTACATTGTAAGTTGCGCCTATTTTTGCTTCATATTTTATCATATAGACAAATGCTCCGATTGTATCTACTTCTTCGTGAGGAATATCTACTTCAAATAGAGCATTTATATCCTGTATTGATACCCAACCGTCCACTAAATAATTTCCGTTTTTTAATTTTTTTATTAGACTTTGTTCATCTTCGTCAAATTCGTCTCTTATTTCCCCGGTTAATTCTTCAACGATATCTTCTAATGTTACGATACCGCTCGTACCGCCGTATTCATCTGTAATTATTATCATATGTTCTCTATTTTGTTTTATTATTTTTAGAACTTGTGGTATTGGTGTGTGTTCAAATACTTTTATTGCTGGCGATATAAATTCTTCTAAATCTTCTGTAGTTTTTGGTGGTGTATCTGCGAATAATAGTTTTTTAACATTTAAAATACCGATTATGTCGTCTTTGTTTCCATCTTCAATTACAGGATATCTCGTATATTCTTCTTGTTTTATTTGACGCATAATTATAGCTAATGAATTTTCTAAATCTATAGCTTCTACTTCAGTACGTGGTGTCATAATTTCTTTTGCAATTTTATTATCAAACTCAAATACACGTTCTACGTAGCGATATTCGGTGTCGTTAATTTGTCCGTGAGCTCGTGAAGATTTCATTATAGTTCGTAATTCTTGTTCACTATGAATTTCTCCGTGTTCGGATATAGAGCTATATCCTAATGATTTTGCTATTAAGTTTGCAAGCCCGTTTAATGTCCAAATTACAGGGTGCATTATTTTGCTAAAAATATAAATAGGACGTGCTATTCTAAATGCACATTTTTCTGCAGTTTGAATAGCCATACTTTTTGGTACAAGTTCTCCAATTACGACGTGTAACAAAGTCATAAAAGAAAAAGATACAAAATAAGTTATTGAATGTATGAATGTTTCATTTGTGCCAATTAGAGAAAGTATCGGATGAAATAGAGCGAAAAATGTAGATTCTCCAATCCAACCAAGTCCTAAAGATACTATAGTTATACCTAATTGTGTTGCTGATAAATAATTATCTAAACTATCTACCATTTTCACTAATAGTTTAGCTTTTTTATTTCCATCTTTTGCTAATTCTTTTATCCTTGTCGGACGCAATTTTACTAATGAAAATTCTGCCATTACGAATAATGCAGAACCAAGTAACAGTGTAACGATTAATAGTATTTTAAATAAGATACTGAGATCCATATATTTTAACTTCAAACCTTTCTAATTAAAAAATTTTTTATTATTTCATATTTTACTATAAATTACTTCAATAATCAATAATAACAAAGTTTTTATTTAAATTACTTATTATTTTGATTTGAATAATACTTAATAATACAAAATTGCTTTACTAATACGAACGTTCGTGTTATATTATTAGTATAATATACGAATTAGGAGAAAAATTATGAAGCTTAAAAGAAGTGAACGTATAGTTGTTATGACAGAATATTTATTAAAAAATCCTAATAAATTAATTCCGTTAACATATTTTGTTTCAAAATTTAATCAAGCAAAATCATCTATAAGTGAAGATATTTTTATTATTAAAACAAGTTTTAAAGAAGAAAATATCGGAAATGTTATTACATTATCTGGTGTTAATGGTGGAGTTATATTCCAACCAATACTTAGTGAAAATTCGGCAAGAGAAGTTTTGAGTGAATTTTTAGCGAAATTAAAATCTAACGATAGACTATTAGCAGGTGGATATATTTTTACGTCGGATATAATTGGTGAACCGAGTATAATGAATAAACTTGGAGTTTTAATTTCTACAATTTACCAAAATAAAGAAATTGATGCAATAGTTACGGTAGCATCAAAAGGAATACCTGTAGCTTATGCTGTTGCCTCTGCTCTAAATAAACCTATAGTTATTATAAGAAGAGATAATAAAGTTACAGAAGGAACGACAGTTGCAATTAATTTTGTTTCGGGTTCTACTAGAAAAATAGAAACTATGGTTTTATCTAAAAAGAGCTTAAATACGGGAGCTAAAGTTTTATTAGTTGACGACTTTTTACGTGGTGGTGGAGTTATGACTGGTATGCAAGCATTAATGAACGAGTTTGATGCAGAAGTAGTAGGTAAAGCGGTATTAGTTCAATGTTTTGACTCTGAAATTGCAAATGATGACAGTTATACTTATTTAGCAAAATTAACAGATATAAATGAGTATACTGGCGAATTTGAGGTTTCAGAAGGAAACGTTATAAATCAATTATTAAAAAACATTAAATAGAGGTTAATTAATGAAAAATAGATATGCAGTAATCCTTGCAGCAGGTAAAGGTACTAGAATGAAATCAAAACTTTACAAAGTTTTGCATAAAGTATGTGATAGAACTATGGTTGAATTAGTTTTAGATAGCATTTCAAATTTAGATATGAAAGAAGTAGTTACAGTAGTTGGTTGTGGAGCAGAGCAAGTAAAATCTGTTATTGGTGATAGAAGTAAATTTGCTTTGCAAGAACAACAATTAGGAACAGCCCACGCAGTAAAAATGGCTAAAGATGAACTTGTTGGGAAAAAAGGAACTACGATTGTTATCTATGGAGATACTCCGTTAATAACTTCTGAAACTGTAGATAGCATGTTGACTCATCACGAAAATACAAATGCAAAAGCTACAGTATTAACATCGTTTGCAGAAAATCCATTTGCGTATGGAAGAATTGTTCGTGATAATGGTGGAAAATTATTAAAAATAGTTGAAGAAAAAGATGCCACAGAAGAAGAAAAATTAATAAAAGAAATAAATTCTGGAATTTATTGCTTTGATAATGAATTGTTATTTGAAATGATAGAAAAAGTAAAAAATGATAACAATCAAGGAGAATATTATTTACCAGATGTTCTTTCTTTAATTAGACAATGCGGTGAAAAAATTGAAACATATTTATGTTCAGATTTTGATGAAACTTTTGGAGTTAATGATAGAGTTGCGTTAGCTTATGCTGAAAAAGTTATGCGTAGTAGAATTAATACGAAACATATGTTAAATGGTGTAACTTTAGTAGATCCAGAAAGTACATATATAGCACCTGACGCAATAATTGGTTGTGATACAACTATTTATCCGAATGTAACTATAAAATCAAAAACTATAATTGGAGAAGATTGCAAAATAAAACCTAATACATTTTTAGAAAATGCAATAATTGGTAATGGTGTAGAAATAAAAAATTCAACAATTACAAATTCAAAAGTTGGTGATTATTCTGTAATTGGACCTTATGCACACTTGAGAGATAATTGTGAACTTAAAGAAAAAGTGAGAATAGGTAATTTTGTTGAACTTAAAAATAGTAAATACGGAAATAATGCTAAAACAGCACATTTAAGTTATTTAGGAGATGCAGAAGTAGGAAGTAACACTAATATTGGGTGTGGAACAATTACAGTGAACTATGATGGAAAAAATAAATTTCAAACGAAAATAGGTAATGATACATTTATTGGATGTAATTCTAACTTAATAGCTCCTTTAGAAATAGGAAATGGTGTAGTAGTTGCTGCAGGAACTACTGTAACTAAAAATATAGAAGACGATGCGTTAGCTATTGCTCGTGTTAAACAAGAGAATAAACAAGGTTATGCAAAGAAACTTCCGTCTGGTAGACAGTAGTATAAAAAATAATTGTATAACAGACAATAAAAATACTTGAAATTGTACTATAAAAAATATATAATTACATTAATACAGTTACTATATTTTTAAAGTATAAAATTAATTAAGGAGTTAGTAAAAAATATGAAGACAAAGCATCAAATAATATTAGAATATGTAAAAAGTTTACCTATAGGAAGTAAAATATCTGTTCGCCAAGCAGCTAAAGAATTAAAAGTAAGTGAAGGAACAGCTTATAGAGCTATAAAAGAAGCAGAAAATAGAGGATTTGTTTCTGCTATTGAACGTGTTGGAACTGTTAGAATTCAGAAAAAAGAACGTAACAATATAGAAAAACTTTCTTATTCTGAAATTGTAAATATAGTTGGAGGACAATTAATTGCTGGACGAAGCGGTATTCACGAAATAGTTCAAGATTTTGCAATAGGGGCTATGGATGCTGAACAAGTTGGTCAACATATAAGAAAAGGTACATTATTAATTGTTGGAAATAGACCGGATGTAATTGCAATGGCATTAGAAAAAGATAGTGCAGTATTAATTGCTGGTGGTTATGTACCTAGTGATGAAATAAGAAAAATGGCAGATGCAAAATGTTTACCATTAATAGTAACACCACATGATTCTTTTTCAGTAGCACATTTAATTAACCGTGTAACGAATGATCAATTAATTAAACGTGATATCGTTACGGTAGAAAGTATATATATTCCAAAAGACAATATTTTTACTATAAATATTTCTTCTACTGTTCAAGATTGGTATAATTTACAACTTGAAGTTGGGCATACGAGATTTCCGGTTGTAAATGACTATGGTAAACTTGTAGGAATTATAACTGCTCGTGATGTTTTCTTAAAAGAAAAAGACGAGTTTGTTAGAGATGTTATGGAGAGAAAAGTATATACTGCAAAATTAAACGATCCTGTATCGTCTATAGGTAATACGATGTTGTCAGAAGGTTTTGAATTAATTCCTGTAATTGATGATAAAAATACATTGTTAGGTGTAGTAACGAGAAAAATAGTAATTAATTCAATGTTAACAAATAATAGATATCAAGAAAATCAATCTAGTGATACATTTGATGAAATAATAAGAAAAGGAATTGTACCGAGAGCAGACGGTATTCAAATAAAAGTAATTCCGCAAATGCTAGATCAATTCGGAACATTTTCACGCTCTGCATTATTAAGTATTATTGATGAGTCAATTCATATTACAAGTTATAATTATAATAAGAGCGAAGTTCTTATGCAAAATGTTAATTTATATTTTTTAAAAACAGTTCCTTTAGATAGAATAATTACATCAAAAACTATAATTATGGACATTGGAAGAAAAACTGCAAAATTTGACGTTGAAGTTTATGACAAAAATGAATTAGTAGCTAAAGCATTAGTAACTTGTCAAGTTTTCCAAAGAAATTAAAGAAAGAAGATTTGAATGAATAATCAATTTATAGAATTGTATGAAAATATATATTCTAAAATAAAAGAAGCAAATAAAATAATAATTCATAGACATGAGCGTCCAGATCCTGACGCATATGGTTCTCAAGGGGCGTTAGGAGAAATAATAAAATATAATTTTCCAGAAAAAGAAGTTGTTTTAGTAGGAAAGGAATCACCGTCATTAAATTTCTTATTTAATACGGTAGAAGTTACAGAAGAAGATTATAAAGACGCATTAGTAATTATAACTGACACTGCGAATTTTCCTAGAATAGACGGTAAATTATTTACTAGAGAAAATTATATAATAAAAATTGATCATCATCCTCCACTTGATAATTATGGAGAAATAAATTTAGTAGATGTTGACTCATCTTCTTGTAGTGAAATGATTTATGATTTTTATTCATACATAAATTCAAAATATGGAATTAAATTAACTGATAAAGCAGCTGAATTAATATATGTTGGTATTGTTGGAGATACGGGAAGATTTTTATTTCCAAATACAACGACAAAGACATTAAAAATTTCTGCCGAACTATTAAATTATAATTTTAATATGGCAGAAACATTGGATAAACTTGATATAGTATCAGAAAATATTATGCGTTTTAGAGCTTTTATATTTGAAAACTATACTATGTGTTACGATGGTTTAGCTTATTTAAAAGTTACGAAAGAAGATATGGATAAATATAATATTTTACCTGGAGATGTTTCTAACGGTGTGAATCTTCTTAGAAGTTTAGAAGGGCTTTGTGTATGGTGTTTTGCTATTGATGAAGGTAATAAAATACGTGTAAGAATTCGCTCTAAAGGTCCTACCATAAATACTATAGCAGAAAAATATGACGGCGGTGGTCATAAATTAGCGAGTGGAGCTACTGTTTTTAGTTGGGAAGAATTTGACGACTTAATAGAAGATTTAGCAAGAGTAGTAAGAGAATATAAAAAGTAATTAGAAGGGATTACCTAAAGTATGAATGTAATTAAAAAATTATTAATAATATACTTTAGTTAATCTCTTTTCATATTATAAACGAAGTGAGGAAAAATATGGCTTTAGAAATTATTACTGCGTGTAGTGGCTTAGGGAAAACAGAACATATATTAAATGACATAGAAAAAAATAAAAACAATCACAAAATAATAGTTTTGACACCAGAACAAAATGGTTATAATTTTGAAAAAAGTTTATGTCAAAAATTTGGTGCAACTTTTAATATTGATGTAATGAATTTTAATTCATTTATTAAATTTCTAACTAAAAAAGTAAGTTTAGAAAATATTGATATAGTAACAGAAAATTTAAAACCATTTTACTATTTAGAAGTAGCTAAAAGATTAGAAAAAACAAACAATTTTTTCGTAAAAAGGATATTACAAGATATAAATTTTGTTAATTCTCTTGATAATATTATTTCAGAATTTAAAGATTATAATGTAACTATCGAACAGTTAGAAAACTATATTAATAGCAGTGAAAAAAACAGTCATACTGAAAAATTGAATTCGATATTGTCAATTTATAAACAATATATTAATGTGATTGATGAAAATAATAAAATTGACAAAGAACAAGTTTTAAATAATTTATTGTTATATTTACAATATATTGACTTATCGGATTATATTATATATGTAGATGGTTATTACAATTTCACAACGCAACAATTTGTAATTTTACAGCAACTAGAAAAATTAACTACTAAAATTGTAATTTCTGTAATAACGGATATAGATAGGTATTGTGATATAGATTTAAATAAATTGTTAGAAGGATATTCCCTTGAAAATAGAAAATTTAATTTGATAACTATGCAAGATGTCTATAGTAATTTTAAATATAGCTTAGACATATTTAGAAAATCTCACGAAATAATGGCTAATTTAACTAATATAATTAGAAATAATAATATTTCTAATTATAAAGTAATTACTATTTACGAAAAAAATAATAAAGGATACAGTTTTGAATTTAATATTTTAAACAACAATATAGAAGATTACAATATTGTATCCGAACATAGTATTAGATACGAAAATAGTGATTTGAATTATTTAGTAAAAGAATATTCAAAAATTACAAAATCTCAAATAAGTTTAGAAAATGAAAATATAAATATTTTATGTGCAGATACTATCGAATTAGAAATGCGTCAAGTAGCACGAGATATTTACAAAATAAAATGTGATGAAAATATTAAAGATAGTGATATAGCCATTTTATACCGTGATGAAAATTATGAAAAATACATTAAAATATTTAAAGATTATGGTATAAAAGTTCATATAGATAAAGATTTAGTAATAAATAATCATAGATTAATAAGACTTATAATTAATGTCTTAAATTATAATGATGATAATTTAAAAGAACACATTTTAAATATTTTAAAAACACAGTTATCAAATTTTGAAAATATTTATAACGACTATGCTTTAAAGTATAAGCTATTTGGAAAATTTGATGTTACAAAAAAACAATTTTTAGAAAAAACAGTAGAAAAAACTATTGAAGTAAAAACTATTGATATTTTTGATGTAGAAGAAATATTAAATAAAAAATTAGTAACTTCAAAAATAGATTTAGATTGTAATTATTTTATAGAAAGTTTTTCTAATTATGAAGAAGAACAATTAAAAATTGTACAACATATTATACAAGAAATTATAGAAAAAATTAACATTATAAAAAAACAAAAAACAGTAGGTAAATTTATTAACAAAATAGTTGATTTACTAGATTATTTTAATATTAAAATGACTTTGGATAAAGAAAATTCAGAGTATGACAGTATAGAAGATTTGCAACTTGACAGTGTAGATCGTCAAATATATACAAAATTTTTATCTATATTACACAATTTACAAGAAAATTTAGCAGATTATAAAGTAGATTTTATTACATTTAGCAAAATATTAATTACACTACTTAATAAAATCAAATATCGTAGCATACCATCTATAAATAATTTTGTAGTAATGTCAAAAATGGATTTAGCAAAAGTAGAAAATAAAAAAATAATTTTTGTAGTAGGATTTAATAAAGATATTTTACCTAAAAATGTAAATAGTAATAAATTAATTGATGACATTGATAAAGAGAAATTAATAGAAAGTAATATATTTATTTCACCAACATCAAAAAGTTTACTAATAGATGAGGAATTTGTTAGTTATATTGCATTAAGCCGTAGTAAAGAAAAGCTATTTATAAGTTATAGTAAATTAGATAATAGCTATAAAGAGCAAAGTCCATCAATATATTTAGAAAACATAAAAGTAATATTAAAAAACTTAAAATTGAGAACACCAGATGGAATTTTAGATTTCAATATAAACAAATTAGACAGATTTTTAGAAAATATTAATGAAGTATATACATATAAAGAACTTAACAGTATTTATATAAAAATGCTTCGTCAATATTTTAATTTAAAAAATGATAATAGCGAAGAAGCTGAAAAATTACTACTAATAATAAATAAAATAAGTAATGAATTAAAAAATATTCATAAAGATAGTGAAAATTTACAATATGAAATATATAAAGATTTAGATGATAAAATATTAAAAATAGAAGATGACATTAATTCAAATTACACTTTTAAAAATAGCAATAACGAAAATATTTCGGAACAATTAATAACAAAATTTTTAGAAAAAAATAAAACATTTAAAAACTTTAGTATTTCAAAAATTAACGACTACATAACAAATCCATATTTATTTTTTGTTAAAAGAATATTAGGTGTTAATACAGAAGTAAGCTATGAAATAGATGCACTTAAAAAAGGAATATTTTATCACGCAGTTATGGATAATAATGAAATAATAAATTTCATAATGTCTAATGGAGAAAAAATAGCTTCGAGTTGTGATGAATTAGAACAATATGAAGAAGAAATAGCTAAAATAAATATAAAAGAAAAACTTTTTTCAGTAGTTAAAAATTTAGAACAAAACAATGATAATGTCAGAGAACTAAAAAAAATATCAGAAAAAAATAGTTTTAATAAGTATATTTATTTAAGGCTTCTAGCAAGACTAGAAAAAGCAATTGCAGTTGAAATAAAATATATAGCAATAACAAAATACAACATTAGCCAAAGAGAACAAAATTTTGAGTTTGGAATAACGAAAAATTCGATAATATACAATTCACAAATAATTAAAAATTTTGACAGAGAGTACGAAATTCCAAATATTACATTTAAAGGAACTATAGATAGAATAGATAAAAAAGATGGCAAATATTTAATAATAGACTATAAGAGTAGTCAAAATGATTTTAAATATAAACAATTTTATAACGGAGAAATTTCTCAAATACTTAGTTATATGTTAGCTTTAATTGTTATGTTCAATGAAAAAGAAGAAAATATTTTAGGAGTATTTTATCGTGAAATAGCTTCTTCAAAAGATATTCATTCGTACAGGTTACGTGGATTAATAAATAGTGATATATTACTTCAAGAAGATTTTTCACAAGAAACAGAACAATTTGTTTTTACAAGAGTAACGAAAAAAGGTCAAATTCACGGTTCAGATATTTACAAAGCATATGACTCAGTTCAATTTAAAAAATTAATAGATAAAAATTTAGAATACATATTAAATTTAGTAGAAAAAATATATAAATTTGAATTTTTCCAAAATGAAAATATAGAATTAGAAACGCTGTATAAATTATCGTTAGGAAATAATTATGAAATAGAAAAAGATTATGAAGAAATTTCAGGTAAACAATTTAAAGAATGGGTTTTAAAGTTATAATTAGTTTACAATAAAAAACAATTATAAAAGATTAGTATCAAAATTACTTTTGTTATTAATCTTTAATTGTTTTAATTTAAAAATATGGAATTGACGACCAATAGTATATTTGTTATAATTGACAAGTAATATTAAATTTTAAGGAGAATGGTTTTGAAAAAGATATCAGCAGTTTTGTTAGGTCTTATTTCAATGGTTTTATTAACAGGATGTACAGCAGAAACTAGAGAAGGATTTTTCTATGAAACATTCGTAAAGCCAATGGATATGGGATTAAAATATGTTTATGATATAGTAGGCAGTTGGGGTATAGCTATTATAATTATAACATTATTATTAAGGTTAGTTATTATGCCTTTTATGCTTTACAATTATAAACATCAAAGGGAAGCAAGAAAAGGAATGGAATTAGCACGACCAGAATTATCAGTAGTTACTGAAAAAATTAATCAACTTAAAAAAGATGCAGTTCGTGCAGTATCAAAAGAAGATCAAATAAGAATTAGAACAGAACAAATGGAATTACAACGTGAACAAATGGCGATTATGAAAAAATATAATGCTAATCCAGTGAGTATGGCTGGATGCTTGCCTATTTTATTACAAGCACCATTTTTAACAGGATTTTATTTCACTTTAGTTAATCCTCTTTATTCAGAAGGAATTGTAAGTTCTACATTTTTAAATGTATTTAGTTTAGGACAAAGATCTTATGTATTACCTATTATTGCATTTATAGTTTACGCATTCCAAACTAAACTAACTATGAAATTAATGCCACAAACTCCACAACCTGGACAAGAAGCTATGGCAGAGCAAATGAAGATGATGCAATGGATGGCACCAATAATGATTACGGTATTTTCATTTATAGTTGCGGGTGCGGTTGCCGTTTACTATATTGTCGGAGGACTATTTATGATAGTTCAAACATATATAGGATACGCACTTTATCCACCGTATAAATCAGAAAAGACAAATTCTGAAATAGATGAAGATAAAGTAACATTAGTTTCAAATAAAAAGAAAAAAAGAAAATAGTAAATAAAAAATAAGCGAAGAATTATCTTCGCTTATTTTTTATTTAAACAGAGTTATACATTAAATTTAAGTGAATAATGAATTTTATTTTAATTAATTATTTATGTCATAAAAAAAATTTTTTAATAATACTTTAAGAAGTAAAAAGTATAAAATTACATTTGTATAAATTAATTTAAAAAATAATATTTATTTTAAAAATGTTAAATTAATATTAGTTAAAAAGTATTGACATTTTCTTTTAAAATATGTATAATTAATAATGTTCTGAAAATGGACGTTATTCCACAGTAGCTCAGTTGGTAGTAGCATCTGACTGTTAATCAGAGGGTCGCAG
>CAMBPW010000020.1 GCA_945869755.1 uncultured Gemella sp. | reverse complement strand
AAGCGACGTAGAAATATTTAGAAGTAACTATCTCACAGTTGGCTAGATTTATCATGAATGAATAGAAGTGATAAATCAGACATAAACAAAGGAATAAAAATATATAGAATTTAAAAATAAACATAAAAAAATTAATTAAGGAGAAAAATAATATGTCAAAAATAATAGGAATAGATTTAGGAACAACAAACTCATGTGTATCAGTATTAGAAGGTGGAGAAGCGAAAGTAATACCTAATCCAGAAGGAAATAGAACTACGCCATCAGTAGTAGCGTTTAAAGGAGATGAAATTCAAGTAGGAGAAGTAGCAAAACGTCAAGCAATTACTAACCCTAACACAGTAATTTCTATTAAACGTCATATGGGAACATCATATAAAGAAAACGTAAATGGAAAAGAATATTCACCACAAGAAATTTCTGCAATGATTTTACAAAATTTAAAAGCAACAGCAGAAGCATATCTTGGAGAAAAAGTAACAAAAGCTGTAATTACTGTGCCAGCATACTTTAACGATGCACAACGTCAAGCTACAAAAGACGCAGGAAAAATAGCAGGTCTTGAAGTAGAACGTATTATTAACGAGCCAACGGCAGCAGCTTTAGCTTACGGTTTAGAAAAAACAGATGTAGACCAAAAAGTTTTAGTTTTCGATTTAGGAGGAGGAACATTTGACGTTTCAATTCTTGAATTAGGAGACGGAGTATTTGAAGTTTTAGCAACGTCAGGAGATAATTTATTAGGTGGAGATGATTTCGACCAAGCAATTATTGATTATTTAGTTGCAGAATTTAAAAAAGAGCAAGGAATTGATCTTTCACAAGATAAAATGGCAATGCAACGTCTAAAAGATGCAGCAGAAAAAGCTAAAAAAGATTTATCTGGTGTAACTTCAACTCAAATTTCATTACCATTTATTTCAGCTGGAGCTAGTGGTCCAGTTCACTTAGAAAATACTTTATCACGTGCTAAATTTGATGAGTTAACACACAATTTAGTAGAAAGAACGTTAGTTCCAACACGTCAAGCACTTAAAGATGCAGGATTGAATCCTAGTGAAATCGATCAAGTAATACTTGTAGGAGGATCAACACGTATTCCAGCAGTACAAGAAGCAATTAAAAAAGAAATGGGAAAAGAGCCTCATAAAGGAGTAAACCCTGATGAAGTAGTAGCTATGGGAGCTGCAATTCAAGGTGGAGTTATTTCTGGAGATGTAACTGATGTAGTATTATTAGATGTTACACCTTTATCTCTTGGTATTGAAACTATGGGATCAGTAATGACAGTATTAATTCCAAGAAATACAACAATTCCAACATCAAAATCACAAGTATTTTCTACAGCAGCAGACAATCAACCAGCAGTAGATATTCACGTTCTTCAAGGTGAGCGTCCAATGGCAACAGATAATAAAACTTTAGGAAGATTCCAATTATCTGATATACCACCAGCTCCACGTGGAGTACCACAAATTGAAGTAACATTTGATATTGATAAAAATGGTATCGTAAATGTAACAGCTAAAGATTTAGGAACACAAAAACAACAAAAAATTACTATTGAATCTAGTTCTTCATTAACAGAAGAAGATATAGATAGAATGGTAAAAGAAGCAGAAGCTAATGCAGAAGCAGATGCTAAACGTAAAGAAGAAGCAGATATTCGTAACGAAGCTGATCAATTATCATTCCAAGCAGATAAAGCATTAGAAGAAGGAAAAGATAAAGTGGATCAAAGTTTCTTAGATACAATTAAAGAAAAAAATGATGTATTAAAAGAAGCAATTAAAAATAATGATTTAGAAGCTATGAAATCTGCAAAAGAAGAATTAAATAAAGCTGTTCAAGAAATGACAATGAAACTTTATGAACAAGCAAACGCACAAGCTAATGCACAAGGTGGAGCAGAAAATACTGCAAAGCCACAAGATGACGATACAATTGACGCAGATTTTAAAGAAAAATAAAATAATTAACTTTAAAATTAATAACACAAAGGGAGAGGGGTAATCCATCTCCCTTGTAGCTATAATAATGAGGTAAAAAATGGCAAAAAGAGATTATTATGAAGTGTTAGGACTAAGTAAAGGTGCTAGTGCTCAAGATATAAAAAAAGCATATAGAAAATTGTCAAAACAATACCACCCAGATATTAATAAAGAGCCAGACGCAGATGCAAAATTTAAAGAAATTTCAGAAGCGTATGAAGTGTTGAGTGATGAAAATAAAAAAGCACAATACGATAGATTTGGTCATTCTGCATTTGAACAAGGCGGATTCGGTGGCGGAAGTGGCTTTGGAGGATTCGGCGGATTCGGTGGCGGATTTAGTGGAGCAGACTTTGATGATTTAGGAGATATTTTCTCTAGTTTCTTCGGTGGTGGAGGTAGACGAAGTAATCCTAATGCTCCACGTCAAGGAGAAGATTTATTACATAGAATGAATATAAGTTTCTCTGACTCTATATTTGGAGCTAAAAAGACTATAAAAATTCGTAAAGATGTTGAATGTGATAAATGTTATGGAAGTGGAGCAAAAGACAATTCTAGTGTAGAAACTTGTAAAAATTGTCACGGAAGTGGAGTAGAAACAGTTATTCAGAGTACAGTTTTTGGGCAAGTTCAATCACAAAGAACGTGTTCGTCTTGTCAAGGTAAAGGAAAAACTATAAAAGATAAATGTCCACATTGTTTCGGTAAAGGAAAAAATAATAAAGAAGTGGAATACGAAGTAGAAATACCAGCTGGAATTAAATCTGGACAGCGTGTAAGACTTCAAGGAAAAGGTGGCCCTGGAATTAATGGTGGTCCAGCAGGAGACTTATTTATTGAAGTAATAGTTCCAGAAGATAAATATTTCCATAGAGATGGAGATGATATTTATACAGAATTAGAAATTTCACCGGCACAAGCAGCATTAGGAGCAACAATTGATGTAAAAACATTAACGGGCGAAATAGAACTAAATGTTCCAGCAGGTACACAATATGGAAGAAAATTCAAACTTAGTGGAAAAGGTGTAAAAAATGTTATGGGCTATGGTGTAGGAGATCATTACATTATAGCAAAAATAGTAGTTCCAAAAGATTTATCTACGAGAGAGAGAGAATTGTACGAAGAACTTGCAAAATTACGTAACGAAAAATATTCAGAAGAAGAAAGTTTTTTAAAAAAAGCGAAAAGAAAAGTTAATGATATATTAGATGAATTATAAAAATAGAGCGTAAGCTCTATTTTTTATTAGTAAATTTATATATTAAAATATAATAAATTTTTTTATTATATTTTATAAATATAGTATTGACGTTTTTTTTTTTTTTTTGATATACTTTGTTGTGTAAAGATATTTTTATTTGTTTTGAACTAATTATTTTTATATAATCTAGTTTTGTAAAAATATATTTTCTTTATAATTAAATTTTTAAAATAAATATTTAGGGAGGTTTCTTTTATGAAATCAAAATTACTTTTTAGTTTATTAGCAGCAAGTATTCTTATATTAACGGCTTGCTCAAGTGGAAGTTCAAATACAACTTCAGAGAATAGTTCTAATACATCATCTAGTAGCTCAAATTCTAATGTTTCTAACAGTTCTAGTAGTAATAAAAGTGCTGAAAAGAAAGTTTACGGATTGAACGAAGAGTGGGTTGTTGATGGTCAATGGAAATTAAAAATAAATTCAGTTACAACTACTGATTATCGTAATCAGTTTTCAGAAGATAATCCAGCACAAGTAGTAATAATTGATTATACATATGAAAATATAGGTTACAAAAAAGAAATTCAAGACTTGTATATGTCACCAGATACGGTGATTGATGCAGGTAAAAAAGTCGCTAAAACATATCCAGCGATATTAACAACATATCCTCAAGCAACTCCTGAAGGAGCTATAATGGAAAATGCACAGGCAGCATACGGTTTGAATACTGAAAGTTCTGAAATAACAATTGTATTTGAGAACTGGGATAATAAAAATAAAACTCATAGAGCAGAATTTAAAGTTCCTGTAACAAACTAATTATAAAGTAAAGGTTTAACATAATAGTGAAATTTAAAAAACATCTCATTAATATTTTTATTAGTGAGATATTTTTTATGACTTATTTTAAATTATTAGTTATTTTTTCTTGAATTTCTAAAAATTGTTGTTGTTCTAATTTTTGTGGTGGCCATTTAATTTCTAAATTATCAAAATGACCGCTTTCTTTTTTATATCTTGGGACTATATGGAAGTGTAAGTGAAAAACTGATTGCCCTGCATATTCTTCGTTGTTTTGGAATATATTTACACCGTCAGCAGAAAAACTACTCTTAACTGCGTTAGCAATTTTCGGTAAAACACGACCGATATTTGCAGCAGTTTCGCTGTCGCAATCAAAAATATTGCGTGAATGTTTTTTTGGTATTACTAATGTATGTCCCTTTGTTATTGGAAAAACATCAAGGAAAGCATAAACATAATCATCTTCATAAATTTTATAACTAGGTATTTCTTTATCTAAAATTTTTTCAAAAATTGTTTTTTCCATTTTATTTTCTCCTTAGTCTAATTTTTCTAATGTAGTAGTTAATAATTTTTTTAAGTTGACGCTAATTTTTTGAGCAGTTTCTAAAACATGATTGTGATCGTGTTTACGTTTTTGAATACCTGTTGCCATGTTTGTAGCACAAGCTAAAACTGCAACTGGAAGTCCTGCATGATTTGCTGCGATAACTTCTGGAACAGTTGACATTCCTACAAGATCACAACCCATTTTTTTGAATGCTTGTATTTCTGCTCGGGTTTCAAAATATGGTCCCATAAAGAATCCGTAAGTTCCTTGATGTAATTTTATATTTAATTGATTAGCTGAATCTAATAGTGTATTAACTAATTTTGGAGAAAATGGTGTAGTCATATCAACAAATCTTTCTCCTAGACGTTCATCATTTGGGCCGATTAATGGGTTGTCACTAACTAAAGAAATAAAGTCATCTAAACAAACAATATCTCCTTCTGAGTAATCTGTATTAATTGCACCGCAAGCATTTGTAATAAATAAACCTTTTATTCCCATAAATTTAACTACATATGTCATAAATGCAACGTCTTTCATGCTATGACCTTCGTAATAGTGTAATCTTCCGTTTAAAACCATAACAGTTTTATTGCCAATTTTTCCAAAAGTAAGTTTGTTTGCGTGTCCTTTAACATGTCCTTCTTTTTTATTTCCAGGGAAAAGAGGAATATCAGCATATTTTAATTCTTTTTGATTAGCTAACTCTAAAGTTATTCCACTTCCTAATACTACTGCATAATCAATTTTTTCTCCGTAAAAATCTGAAATAAATTTTGCTGTTTCTACTATATTGTTATAATAAGCCATATTTTGCTCCTTAAAATTATTTATTATAAAAAAATTATAACAAAAAAAAAGAAAAAAATAAATATTAAATATATATAAAAGGCTACAAATTAATACGTATTAATGAAATAGTTATCATTGGTTAAAAATTAAGTAAAAAACGCTTGCAAAAAACTTTGAAATATGTTATTTTATATTATATAAAAAATAATTCAAGGGGGATATATTTTCTATGAAGAAAATAATTTCAGTGATGGCAGTATTGCTATCGGCAATTTTAATTTTTACAGGTTGTTCTTCTAAAAAAGAATCATCTACAACTACAACTGATAAAAATGCACTAAAAATAGGTGTAGTTATTGGTGAAGGTGGAGCAAAAGATAAAAGTTTTAACCAAGCTAACATAGAAGGAGTTCAAGCATGGGCAAAAGCAAATGGGGCGGTTGCACATAACCCAGTTGAAAACAAAACAACTGCTGATATTGCACCAAACTTAAAAAATGTTTCTGGACTTTCTGATGTTGTTTCAGTAGCTGGATATGACTTTGAAGAAGAAATTCCAAAAGTAGCAAAAGAATTTCCAAATGTAAAATATGTTTATATTGATGCAGCAGTTAAAGGAGACAATATAATGTCAGCTGTATTCAAAGAACAAGAATCTGGATATTTAGCTGGATATGTTGCTGCTTTACATTCTAAAACTGGAAAAGTTGGATTTATTGGAGGATTAAAAATTCCACCAGTAGAAAAATTCGGTTTAGGATTTGTTCAGGGAGCAAAAGCTGTAAATCCAGATATTGAAATTTACTATCAATATAGTGGAACTTTTGCAGACATTAACAAAGGAAAAACATTGGCAGCTACAATGTATGATGAAGGTGTCGATGTAATCTTTACTGCAGCTGGTAACACAGGTAATGGTGCTATTAAAGAGGCACAAGAAAGAGCAGTTAATGATGTTAAAGAAAGTGGAGAAGTTAAACATTGGGTTATCGGTGTAGATAAAGACCAATATGAAGATGGATTATTCAAAGCTAAAGACAAAGATGGAAAAGATGTAGAGAAATCTGTTATCGTAACTTCTGCTATGAAGAGTGTAGATGTTGCTGTTAAAGATATATTAGACAGAATTAAAGCAGGAACATTCACAGGAAATACTGTATTAACATTTGGTATTAAAGAAAAAGGATTGAGATTACCAGCAGAAAATCCAAATCTACCAAAAGAAACAAGTGATAAAATTAAAACTGTAATAGCAGATATTGAATCAGAAAAAATAGTTGTTAAAGCTAAAGCAGATGAATTAAGTGAAGTAGAAAAATCAAAAATTTCTGGGGAACTTTAAAATGTAAAAAATAAAACTTCTAGTGTTATCTAGAAGTTTTATTTTTTATTAAAAAAATTAACAAAATAATTTTAAAACGATTTAAAATAAAATGTAAACGCTAGTTTACGAACGTTCAAAAAATATAATCAAAATATAAAACAAAAATATTGATATTATAAATAAAATATGTTATTATCTTTTTATAAAATAACACTCAAAGGAGAAACACTTAACATGAAAAAATTATTTTCATTTTTAGCAGTAGTTTTATCAGCTGCATTAATTTTAGTTGGTTGTTCTTCAAAAAGCAACAGCTCAACTACAGAAGAATCGAAAGGATTAAAAGTTGGTGTTGTAACTGACCAAGGTGGACTTAAAGATAAAAGTTTTAACCAAAGTAATGCAGAAGCAGTAGAAGCTTGGACAAAAGCTAACAACGGAACAGCGTTGCAAGGAATTGAAACTAAAAGTCAAGATAAAATAGTTCCAAACTTAGAAACAGCATCTAAAGTAGCTGACGTAGTATCTATTGCAGGTTTTTATTTTGAAAAATCATTACCAGAAGTAGCTAAAAAATTTGAAAATGTAAAATACATTTTAATTGACGCAGTAGTAGATGTACCTAATGTTGCTTCAGTAACATTTAGCGAAGAAGAAGCTGGATATTTAGTAGGGTATGCGGCAGGATTACAATCTAAAACTGGAAAACTTGGTTATATCGGTGGAGCTAAAATTCCTCCAGTAATTAAATTTGGTGTAGGATTTGTACAAGGAGCTAAAGCAGCTAATCCAGATATTCAAATTTTCTACCAATACAGTGGAGTATTTGATGATGCGAATAAAGGTAAAACTTTAGCAGCAACAATGTATGATGAAGGTGCAGATATTATTTTTGCAGCAGCAGGAGCTACAGGTCTTGGAGCATTTAAAGAAGCACAAGAAAGAGCTACAAACGATCTTAAAGAAAGCGGAGAAGTTAAACACTGGGTTATCGGTGTAGATAAAGATCAATATGAAGATGGAATTTTCAAAGCTACTGATAAAGACGGAAAAGAAGTAGAAAAATCTGTAGTATTAACATCAGCTGTAAAACGTATTGACGTAGCTGTAAAAACAGTATTAGATTCAATTAAAGCTGGAACATTTAAAGGTGGGGCGGCTAATGCTCAAGTTCTTACAATAAAAGATAACGGAGTGGGTATTCCAGAGAAGAACCCTAACCTTTCTGATGATATTTACAAAAAAGTTCTTGAAGCTGGTGAATCTTTAAAAGCAGGAAAAGTAAAAGTTGCACAAAGTGGTGAAGAATTACCAAACAAAGATAAAATTGAGGGAGAAGTTTAATCTCTAACTTAAAATTAACAAAATCCTTAGTTAAATTTAACTAAGGATTTTATTTTCTAAAAATAGTGATATAAATTATAATAAAACGTTTTAAAATATTGTACTATTTTATAAAAATATATTATAATAATATAGTATAAAATAATTTAAGAGAGGTATATATATGTATGCAATAGAAATGCTAAACATAACAAAAAAGTTTGGTGACTTCTACGCAAATAAAGACATAACGATTCAGGTAAAAAAGAATGAGATACATGCTCTACTTGGAGAAAATGGTGCAGGTAAATCAACTTTAATGTCTGTTCTTTTTGGTATGTATCATCAAGAAGAAGGTGTTATTAAATTAAATGGAAAAGAAGTTAATATAAAAGATCCTAAACATGCTAATGAATTAGGAATCGGAATGGTGCATCAACATTTTAAACTAATTAAAAATTTCACTGTAGCTGAAAATATCATTTTAGGAATGGAAGAAGTCAAAGGTGGAAAAATTGATATTGAAGAAGCATGTAAAAAAATTCATGACTTATCAATTAAATATGGTTTAGAAGTTAATCCTAAATCGTTAGTTAGTGATATAACTGTAGGTATGCAACAACGTGTAGAAATATTAAAAATGCTTTATCGTAGTGCTGATATTTTAATATTTGATGAACCTACAGCCGTACTTACACCAGCAGAAATAGAAGAATTTTTAGTTATATTAAAAAATTTAAAAGATGAAGGAAAAACAATTATTCTTATAACTCACAAATTAAACGAAATTATGGCGGTTGGAGATAGATGTAGTATAATTCGTCGTGGTGAATATTTTGGAACTGTAGAAGTTGCAGAAACTACAAAAGAACAATTAGCAAGTTTAATGATTGGTAAAGACTTAGAAATAATTAATTATGAACGTTCTCGTGACGGACAAAAAGTATTATTAGATGTAAAAGGTCTTTATGCAGATACTAAAGAGAAAAAAGATATGTTGCACGACTTTAATTTAGAAGTTCGTGAAAGAGAAATTTTAGGAATTGCAGGTGTTGATGGAAATGGTCAACAACAATTCGTAGAAGTATTAAATGCTTTATTAAAAGAAACAAAAGGAAAAATTGTATTTGACGGAAAAGATATAACATCTTTATCTACATCAAAAAGAAAAGAACTTGGATTAGAAATAATAGCAGAAGATAGACATAAAGATGGTTTAGTTCTTGATTTTAGTGTCGAAGAAAATGCAGTATTAGAAAATTATTACACAAATAAATTTGCAAGTTCAGGATTCCTAAAAAAAGGAGCTATTTCAAAATTTGCAAAAGAATTGTGCGAAAAATACGATGTTCGTAAAGCTGGTAATGAAAAAATTGCTGCTCGTAGTATGAGTGGAGGTAATCAGCAAAAACTTATTATCGGGCGAGCATTAGAATTAGAGCCAAAAGTTTTAGTAACGACACAACCTACTCGTGGACTTGATGTCGGAGCAATCAACGGAATTCACAAAATGTTAATTGATTATCGTGATAAAGGAAATGGTGTTTTATTAATTTCTTATGATTTAGATGAAATATTAACATTATCAGATAGAATAGCAGTAATTCACAACGGAAACATTATTGATGTTGTAGATAATGACGAAAATGTAACGAAAGAACAACTTGGTCTACTAATGGCTGGAGTTAAGAAATAGGGAGGAGAAAGATATATGTTTAAAAAAGTTTTAACTAATGCAATATTACCTATACTTGCTTCATTTTTAGTAGGAGCAATTATTGTAAGTTTAGTCGGTGCTGATCCATCAGCAGTTCTTTCAGTAATGAACGACGTATTAACAAACCAAGATAACATTTCAGAAATTTTAATTTCTACAGTACCTCTTGTATGTACAGGTCTTGCAGTTGGATTTGCGTTTAGAACAGGATTATTTAATATAGGAGTTGAAGGTCAATTTTTAATGGGTGGACTTTCAGCAGGAACAGTTGCAATATTTATGCAAGGTTCAAACTTCTATTTAGTATTAGTATGCAGTATATTAGCAGGTATATTAGCAGGTGGAATTTGGGCTGCGATTGCAGGATATTTAAAAGCAAGATTTAATATAAGTGAAGTAGTAACTACAATTATGTTAAACTACATCGCATTATATTTTGTTCAATTTTTTGTTCCAAAATATATTCGTGGTTCAAATGATGTAATTTCAAAAGTAATTGCTGATGAAAATGGAACTAGATATCTACATAACGATTTAATTTTTTCTATTTTTGAAAATAGACGTTTAGGTACAGATTTAATTTTAATTATTGTAGCACTTGTAATTTACTATATCGTTATGGAAAAAACAGTATTTGGTTATGAACTTCGTTCAGTAGGATTTAATAAACACGCCTCAGAATTTGTAGGAATGAAAGTTAATAGAAATATGGTATTTTCTATGTTAATTTCAGGAGCTTTCGCAGGTTTAGGAGGAGCATTATATAATATGGGGCCTGTTGGACAAGTTGTAGTAGGAACAACTTTCCACGGATACGGATTTATGGGAATTGCAGTAGCATTAATTGGTTCTAATGCAGCGATAGGTATTTTATTAGGAGCATTATTATTTGGATTCTTATCAGTTTTAACTCCATTATTAGCATTTGTTGGAATACCGAAAGATATAGCTAACATTTTAATAGGACTTATAGTGTTATTCGTAGCTTCAAAAGCTATGTTTGAAAGTAAAATTTTAAAAAATTTATTATCAAAAAGTAAAAAGAAAGGAGAAAAATAGATGAATACATTTTTATCATTATTAGATTCTATGTTGCAATATACTGCACCAATTCTTATAGCAGCAATAGGTGGATTTTATTCTGAAAAAAGTGGTGTTGTAAATATTGCCCTAGATGGATTTATAATTTTCGGAGCATTTATAGTTTCTCTTTTCGCAACAACTATGTTTGACGGAGAACCAACAATTCCACAATTAATTATGTGTTTATTTATTGCAACATTGTCAGGTGGGCTTATGTCATTAGTACACGCATTTATAAGTATTAATTTAAAAGCAGATCAAGTTATTTCTGGTACAGCGATAAACTTAATTACACCGGCAGTAGCATTATTTTTGGTAAATCATTATAACGGAACTTACGAATTATTACTTAAAAAAGGATTCCCAAGATATAATATAGTAGGGAAATTAACTGTATATCCAACAATAATAATCGCAATATTATTAGTAATTTTTACATACTACATAATTTATAAACGACCATTTGGATTAAGACTTCGTTCAGTAGGGGAAAATCCACAGGCAAGTGATTCGCTTGGATTAAGTGTATATAAATACCGTTATATTGGGGTAATAATTTCTGGATGTTTAGCAGGATTAGCTGGAGGAATTATAGCAACTACATTCAGCCAAGGGTTTAACGCATCTATTACTGTTTATGGTTTTGGTTTCTTAGCTTTAGCAGCATTAATATTTGGAAAATATAACCCAATAACAGTTACTTTAGCAGCATTATTCTTTGGTGGAACAAAAGTTTTTGCAGAAAAAGTTTCGATATTAGCACCAGATTTACCAATTCCAGTATCATTTTGGAATATGTTCCCGTTCGTAGCGACAATTATTGCGTTAATAGTATTCTCTAAAAAATCATCTGCACCAGCAGCACTTGGAATACCTTACGACAAAGGACAAAGATAAAATAAAAAAATTTCAAATAATTAGCAGTGAGAAATCATTGCTAATTATTTTTTTATTAGAATATTAGTAATTAAAAAGATAGAGCAACATAATAATACTTTTCTTATTAAACAAAATTAAAGTTAATAATTTTTTATTTACTGAAAGTACATAGTTAATTATATTCAGTCATTAATAAATTAGAATTTAAAACTATAAAATAGTTATATTGAATTTGGTTTGGAATATATATTCTAAATTATTGACGGATTTTAAATTGGAAATGAAATACAAAACTGGTATAATAAAAAAAGAGAGGTAATAATATGAAAAATTATATATTTAAAAATAAGAAGTTTATAATTTTACTAAGTTTAGGGACTTTAATTACATCAGTAATAGTATTACTTGTACCAATATTAATAACAATATTTAAACTAGGAGATAGTGCAATTTTTAATTATCGTATTATTATAGTTATATCTTTATCTATGATATTGTCGTTATTAATACAGCACATTTTAATTGTATTTCGTGAAAAAATATCTGTCGGTATGAATGTTGATAATTCTCTCGAATTATACGATAGAATGTTTAAATTGAAATATAGCAACCTTACGAAATTAGGTCCTTCATATTTATTAGATAGAATAAGTATGACAGTAAATGCATTATATTTATTTGTATGTACTACACTAACTACTATAATAACAAATGTAATAATTTCAATTGTTTGTATTTTGATAGTTTTTTATTATAACATTTATTTAGGGTTGTTATTATTTTTAGTTGTTCCAGTTAATTATTTTGGTTATAAAAAATTAAACAAAAATTTGCAAAAAAAGAGTATTTTTATGCAAAAAACGACATCTTCTGGCTATCAAAATATATTAGCATTAATAAATAATACAGATTTTATTAAGCAATATAGTAGTTTTCCATATACAAAAAAATATTTAAAAGAAAATCTTAGTAATATTTTTAATAGTATAAAAGAAGTTAATGTTTTTGCTCAAAATATGTCAAACTTATTGAGATTTGTAAATATTTATGTTCAAAATATAACAATCTTTATTATTAGTTATGATGTCTTAAAAAATCAATTAGGTGTTACACCTGTAATAGTTGTAAGTATAATTTTACCAATATTTTTTAATTCTGTTAGTGAAATAACTAGAGCTAATATAAATGCTCACGATGTACGAAGTGGACTTAAATTTATAAACGATGACTTAGGTGTTGATAAATTAGAAATTTCTGGTGAAAAAATATTGGAAACTGTAGATAATATAGT
>CAMBPW010000019.1 GCA_945869755.1 uncultured Gemella sp. | reverse complement strand
TCTCTGTGATAATCACTAGGTTGAATAGTAAAAGCTGTTAATTCCCCTGAAAATTTAATTATTATATTTTCTGAATTTACTGCGTTAATAGCTTCTTTTAAAAACTTAGCTGAAACTGATATTTCAAATTTTCCTTCTTCTGTTTTGACACTTCCTAATATTTCTTCTTCTGCATTTCCTAATTCTTTAGAATTTGAAGAAATATTAATAGTATCATTTTCCATAATTAATTTTACTATATCATTTTTTTCATCTTTACTTACTAAAGAAATACGATCGACTGCATCGTATAAAATATTACTTTCTACTATAACTTCACATTCATATAAAGAAGGTATTAATTTTTCTGTATTAGGATATTTTCCACTTATTAAAATAGCTGAATATACTATATTTTCAAAAGTAAATAATATTCTATTTTCTTCATAATAAATTATAAAATCTCCTTCTTTATTTTCTATTATTTTTTGAATAGATTGAAGTGCTTTTCTCGGTATTATTATATTAAAATTTTTATCTATATCTACATTTTCTAATTTTAATTTTCTTTTACTTAATCTATGTGAATCTGTAGAAGTAGCTGTTAATAATTTATTTTCTAATGTAAAATTAACACCTTCTAATACAGGTCTTTGATCATTTAATGCTGTACAAAATAATGTTTCTTTTATAATACTATTAAATACTTTTGTATTAAAAGATATTTTGTTACTTTTATCTACTAATGGAAATTCAGGATATTCAGATACATCATAACCTTGAATATTAAATTCACTTTTTCCTGATTTTATATTAATTATATTATTATGAGAAGTTATTTCTATATAATTAGTAGGTAATTTTTTTACTATTTCTATAAAATGTCTTGCTGGTAGCAAAATTTCACCTTCTTCTTTAGAAGAAAAAATTTCTACATCATCTTCATAATTATTAATAACATATTCCATAGAAACTAAAGAATCACTAGCTTTTAAAGTGATAGTATCATTATAAAGTTCTAATTTTATTCCTTTTAATATTTCAAAAACAGGTGTAGGTGCTAGAACTCTTGAAACAGCATTTAATCCATCAATAAATTTATTTTTATTTATAAAAAATTTCATTAATATCTCCTTTATATTTATGTAATAATAAAATAATAATAATAAGCTATGTTAAAACTGTTGAAAACTCGTAAAAATAAAATAAAAATGATAAAAATAGTTTTTTAAAAACTGTTGAAAACTTTGTTAAAAAATATATAGTTTATAAACTATAAATCATTTTTTATAGAAGAAATAATTTCTCTTACATTGTTAGAATTTTCTTCTACGTAAGAAGCAATTTTAGAATTGGCATAAAAAATAGAAGAATGATCTTTATTAAATAATTTTCCTATAGCTGGAAAAGATAAATCTGTCATATCTTTACATAAATATATAGCAATCATTCTTGCGAAAACTACTTCTTTATTTCTTTTTGCTGACATTATATCATCTATAGATATTTTTAAAAATTTAGATACTTTATTTATAATATCGTCTGCTTCTATTTTCTTTTTTATATTTTTAACTCTTCTTTTTATTATTTCTTCTGCCATAGCTATAGTAGGTTCTGTATTAGAATTTTGTACTATTAATTTTATTTCTTGAAGAATACCTACTATTTCTCTTATATTTCCATTTATATTTCCAGAAATATAACTTACTACAGAGTCATCTATTTTAATTTCAGCTTGCTCACATTTAAATTTAATAATAGCAGTTCTTGTTTCATAATCAGGAGGTGTAATATCAGCTAAAACTCCAGAATCAAAACGAGAAACTAATCTATCTTCTAAACCATCTAATTGAGAAGGTCTTCTATCACTAACTAAAACAATTTGTTTATTGTTAAGTTGTAATTCATTGAAAGTGTGGAAAAAAGCGTGTTGTGTTTCTGTTTTATCAGATAAAAATTGAATATCATCTATTAATAAAGCATCAACATTTCTATATTTTTCTCTAAATTTTTCATCAAGATTAGAAGATTTATGTTTTTTATTTTCTTTAATAGCATTAATAAATTCATTAATAAAAGTTTCAGAAGAAACACACTCTATTTTAAAATCAGGATTTTGTTCTTCTAATTCATTACCTATTGCGTGAAGTAAATGAGTTTTACCAAGACCAACTCCTCCATAAATAAAAAAAGGATTATGTGATCCAGGATAATTAGCAACAGCTTGAGCAACAGCGTAAGCATGTTCATTACCTTTACCTATAACAAAATTATCAAAAGTAAAATGTTTTTTCAAAGAAGGATTATGTTTAGATAAAGAAGGTTTATTATAATTATAAACAGGTTCTTTATAATCTTCTAAAACAAAACTTTGTTGTTTTTTATAAAAATGTTGTATTCCAGAAGGTTTATCTTTTGATAAAAAATTATCTATATTTATAAATTCTTCAGCATTAGGTTTAGAATAACTATCTGAATTATTATTTAAAAATTTATTGTTATCACCTATATAATTATAAAAAATAATGAAATCAATAGTAGTATTTTTCTTTAAAATTTCTTTTATTTGAACATCAAATATGTTTTTTAAATATTCTGAAATGAGTTGATTTTCACTAATAATAGTAATACTTCTATTAACAAAATCAACTTTTTCAATAGAACTATGCATAAACCAAGTTTCTATAACTTCAAGAGGAAGAGTCTTTTTAAAATCAGACAAAATAGTTTCCCAAAGATAATTATTATTATTCATAAAAACCCTCCATAAAAATTTATAATAATTATAACATAAAAAAAAAATAACGACAAACAAATAATAAAAAACTTGTGGAAAACTTAATAAAAAAGTTGAAAAATAAAATTAAAACTTGTGGAAAACTTAATAAAAATAAAAAAAATAATAAAAAAATAAAAAAAAATCAAAAGTTTTTAAAAAGAATAAAAACTAATTTAAAAATAAAAAAAAAGTTTTTCACAAGTTTTAAAAACCTGTGGAAAACTAAAATTGTTTAAATTTTAAAACCTGTTGAAAAATATGTTTAAAACTAAAAATTTATAATAAGTTTTTTTATAGTTATAAATAAAAATTAAAAGATTTTAAAAAGAAAAAATTTAAAAATAAACACTTGCTTTTTAATAAAGATTGTGTTAATATTTTATAGTTATTACATCTATCTTATAAAAGAAAAACTCGAGGAGGATAAAAATGAAACGTACGTATCAACCAAATAAAAGAAAACATTCAAAAGTTCATGGTTTTAGAGCTCGTATGAGTACAAAAAACGGAAGAAATGTTTTATCAAGACGTAGAGCTAAAGGAAGAAAAGTTCTTTCTGCTTAATTATAATTAATAAAAAAACAAAAGAAGAAGTTTGAAATAAATTTATTTTGAACTTCTTTTTTCTTTGTTTATATTTTAAATATAGTTGTAAAATATAAAATAAACTGTTAAAATATACTACATAGAAAGGTTTTAACATGAAAAAAGAATATCGTATAAAAAAATCTTCAGATTTTGATAGAATAATAAAAGAGAAAAAATCATTTGCTAATAAACACTTTGTTATTTACTATAGTGAAAATAAAGAAAAACATATAAGACTTGGAATATCAGTTAATAAAAAATTAGGAAAAGCACATAAAAGAAATAAATTAAAAAGATATGTAAGAGAGTGTTTTACAAAAAACAAAGAAAAATTAAAAAATTATGATATAATAATAATAGTAAGACAAAATGCAACAGAAATTGATTTTGAACAATTTAGTAAATCAATAAATCACGTATTAATAAAAACAAATTTATTTAAAAGGAATAAAAAGTAAAAATGAGAGAGTATATTTTTAAAGATCAAAATGTAGATAAAGCAATACAAAAAGGTTTAAAAGAATTAAGATTAAAAGAAGAACAAGTTAAAATAGAAGTAATAGAAGCAGGAAGTTCAGGTTTATTCGGTTTATTTAAAAAAGAAGCAGAAGTAAAATTAATTCCACTAGATGAAAATTATAAAAAAGAAGATAAAAAAATATTACCAAAAGTAAGTGCAGTATCAGAAAATAAAGAAAAAATAAAAAAAGAAGAACATCAAGAAATTCAAGAAATAAAAGAAGAAGAAAAAGAAAATAACAAAAAAGAAGATTACATAGTAAAGAATAAAGAAAATATTTTAAATTATTTAGAAAAAATAGTTCATTCAATGGGATTTGATACAGCTGTATTAAATTTTGAAGAAGAAGGTAATAGAAATTATACTATAAAAATAACAGAAGTAGAAAATAGTAGTCTTCTTATAGGAAAAAGAGGAGCAACATTAAATAGTTTGCAATATTTAGTAGATAATTACGCAAAAAGATTTAGTAAATATTATTATAGAATAAATATTGATTGCGATGATTATCGTGAAAATAGAAAAGAAACTTTAGAAGAATTAGCTATAAATATGGCAAAAAAATCTAAAAAATTAGGAAAACCAATAGAATTAGAACCTATGACAGCAGCAGAAAGAAAAATTATTCACAACGCTTTAAGTGATATAAAAAATGTGGAAACAGAATCAGTAGGAAAAGAACCACATAGATATTTAGTAATTACTGCAAAATAGGAGATAATTATGCAAAAAGTTTTAATAATAGAAGATAGTCCTTATTATTATAATAGAGCTGGAGAAATTTCTAAAAAAATAGGAGTAACACCTTATTTTGCATATAATGGAAAACAAGGTGTAGAAATGTATGAAGAAATATTACCAGATTTTGTAATAATGGATATTTGTATGCCAATAATGGACGGATTAGAAGCTACAAAAAAAATTACAGATAAATATAAAGACGCTAAAATCGTAATTTGTAGTAGTGTTGGACATATTCCAATATATAAAAAACAAGCTATAAAAAATGGAGCAAAAGCATTTTTACCTAAAGAATTTTTTGAAGAAGATTTAAAAGAAATAATAGAAGAATTAAAACTTTATAATTAAAAAATGGTAATTCAAAAGTATGTATTAATTAAATATAGTTAATCTTTACTTTTGATTTATCATTTTATTTTTATAAAATAAAAAAGAAAGAAGATATTATAATATGAATGAAACAATAGTAGCAATATCAACAGCATTAGGAGAAGGAGCTATAGGGATTGTAAGACTTAGTGGTGATGAAGCTTTTAATATTGCGGACAAAATAACAAAATTACAAAAAAATAAAACTATAAAAAATGTAGATAGTCATACTATAAACTACGGTAATATAATAGATCCATTAACAAAAGAAAAAATAGAAGAAGTAATGGTTGTAAAAATGTCTGCACCAAAAACATATACTCGAGAAGATATAGTTGAAATAAATTGTCATGGTGGAGTAATAACTATACAAAAAATATTAAGTTTATGTTTAGAAAATGGTGCAAGATTAGCAGAACCAGGAGAATTTACTAAAAGAGCATTTTTAAATGGACGTATAGATTTATCACAAGCAGAAGCTGTAATAGATTTTATAAAAAGTAAAACAGACGAAGCAAGTTTATTAGCAAATAACCAAATGCAAGGACGTTTATCAACTTTAATAAAAAGATTACGTTCAGAAATATTAGATATTTTAGCTGTAGTAGAAGTAAATATAGATTATCCAGAATATGACGATTTAGAAATAGAAACTACAAAAACTATATTAGAAAAATCTGTGAGTATAAAAAAAGATTTAGAAAATTTATTAGAAACATCAAAACAAGGAAAAATAATAAAAGATGGACTAAACACAGCAATTATAGGTCGTCCCAACGTTGGAAAAAGTTCTTTATTAAATAATTTACTTCAAGAAAATAAAGCGATAGTAACTGATATAGCAGGTACAACAAGAGATGTTTTAGAAGAATATGTAAATATAAAAGGAGTTCCTATAAAGTTAATAGATACAGCAGGTATTCGTGAAACTGATGATATAGTAGAACAAATTGGAGTAGAAAGAAGTAAAAAAGCATTAGAACAAGCTGACTTAATATTATTTTTAATAAATAGTAGTGAAGAATTAACTGAAAAAGATATTGAACTATTAAAACTAACAGAAAATAAACAAACGATAGTAATTTTAAATAAATTAGATTTAGAAACAAAAATAGATGTAGAAAAATTAAAAAAATTAACATACAATCACCCTATTATAAAAACATCTATGACAACTTACGAAGGAATAGAAGATTTAGAAAAAAATATTCGTGATATGTTTTTTGATGGAAAAACAAAACCAAAAGATGCTACATATTTATCAAATACAAGACAAGTAAATTTAATAAAAAAAGCATTATTAAGTTTAAACGAAGCAATAAATGCAGCACAATTAGGTTTAGAAGTAGATATGGTATTAATAGATTACACAAATACATTTAACTTATTAGGGGAAGTAATAGGAGAAAACACAAGTGAAGAATTAATAAACGAATTATTTAGTAGATTTTGTTTAGGAAAGTAAGTTACACGTGAAACAAAATTATTTTGTAGAAAGAAGAAAGTATTATGTATAAAATATTAATAATAGAAGATGATAATATAATAGCTACAAGTATAGCTGAATATTTAGGAAAATGGAATTATAAAACAAAAACAATTACAGATTTCCAAAATGTAATAAATGACTTTATAAATTACGAACCAGATTTAATATTATTAGATATAAATTTACCACATTATGATGGATATTATTATTGTGAAAAAATTAGAAAAATATCAAAAATACCAATAGTATTCATATCCTCAGCAAATGATGATATGAATATAGTAATGGCAGTAACATTAGGTGCAGATGATTTTATAATAAAACCATTTAAATTAGCTGTTTTGAAAGCAAAAATAGAAGCAATATTAAGAAGAACATACAATTTTAATATAGAAAATAATTTAATTATTCATAAAAATGTAGTTTTTGATAGTTTAAAAGATAATGTTAGTTATAATGGAAGTTCTATACAATTAACTAAAAACGAAAGTAAAATTTTGAATTTATTGTTGAAACATAGAGAAAATATAGTAACTAGAGATGAAATAATAAAAGAATTATGGGATACAGATAAATTTATAGATGAAAATACATTATCTGTAAATTTAAATAGGTTAAGAAAAAAACTTAAACAAATAGGTGTTGAAGAATTAATAATTACAAAAAAAGGGAGAGGATATTTAGTGTGAAAATACTTAAACAATATTTAAAAAGACAATTATTTTTATTGATATCTTTGTTGATTTCATTTTTGTTAATAACAATAATACCAATTTATTTGTATAGGTTAAATATCGAAATAATATTTTACCCATTATTTATAATTTTTGTAATATTTTCATTTTATTTTACGAGAGATTTTTTTAAGTTCAAAAAAGAAATAGAAATGCTAGAAAATTTTTATAAGTATAATGGAATTGATATAAGTAAAATTAAAAATAATGATCCAGTTTATAAAAAATACGAAAAAATAATTTTAAAACTTCAACAAAAAAATTTAGATTTAATAAAAAATAAAAAAATAGAATTAAATTTAATGTCGGATTATTATACTATGTGGGTACATCAAATAAAAACACCAATATCTGCATTAAGTTTTTTAATAGAAAATGTAGAAGATTATAATAAAAGACAAAAGTTAGAAATAGAATTATTAAAAATAGAACAATATGTCGATATGGTTTTAAATTATTTGCGAATTGATAGTGAAAATAATGATTTAGTAGCAGAAAAAGTAAATGTTGACGAAACAATAAAAAAAGTAGTAAAGAAATATAAAAATATATTTATATATAAAAAAATTTCTTTAGATTATAACATAAAACAATTAAATTTAATAAGTGATAAAAAATGGCTAGAATTTATATTAGAACAACTAATAAGTAATGCATTAAAATATACTCAAAACAAAGGAATTATTAAAATATATAATACAGAAAAAACTTTAATTATAGAAGATAATGGTATTGGTATAAGTAAAGATAACATACCTCTAATTTTTGAAAAAGGATATACAGGATTTAACGGTAGAAAAGAACGAAAATCTAGCGGTTTGGGTTTATATTTAACAAAAAAAGTTACAGACAAATTAAATTATGAATTAGAAATTTTTTCTGAAGTAAATAAAGGAACAAAAATAATTATAAAATTTCCAAAAAACAATATAATAGAATAATAAAAAACTTTATAAAAACACTTTTATTTGATATAATTAACTAGAATAAAGAGAAAGTGAGATAAAAAAATGAAATGGAAAATTATAGTAGACTCTAGTTGTAATGTTAGAGAAATAAAAGATATAGCAGAAAATACAGAATATGTAAGAGTTCCATTAACGTTAAATGTAGAAGAAAAAGTATACATAGATGATTATAATTTAAATGTAGAAGAAATGATAGAATATTTTTATAACTCATCATCTAAAGTAACTAGTGCTTGTCCAAGTCCTGAAGCATATAAAAAAGCTTGTGAAGGTGCTGAAAATATAATAATAGTAACAATAACAGGTTCGTTATCTGGAAGTTATAATAGTGCAATTATTGGTTCTAATATGTTAAAAGAAGAATATTCAAATACAAACATTCATGTAATAGACAGTAAATCTGCAAGTGGAGAAATAGATTTAATAGTAGAAGAAATAAACAATTTAATAAAACAAAACCTATCTTTTGAAGAAGTAAAACAAAAAATTACAGAATACACAAATAAAACAAAATTGTTATTCATATTAGAAAAAGTAGATAATTTAGTAAAAAATGGACGTTTAAGTAAATTTATAGGCGGAGCTATAGGTTTGTTAAATATAAAGTTGATAGGTCAAGCTAGTGATGAAGGAACTTTAGAATTATTACATAAAGTTAGAGGAACGAAAAAAGCATTATCAAAAATAGTAGAAGAAATGATAAATTCTGGTTATAAAGGTGGAAAAGTAAGAATTTCACATTGTTATGCTGAAGAAACATTCAAAGAGTTAAAAGAATTAATATTAAAAAATTTTCCTAGTGCAAGTGTATTAAATATAAAAATGTCGGGGTTATGCAGTTTTTATGCAGAAAAAGGCGGAATAATGCTAGGGTACGAAATATAAAAAAATATAAAAAAAAAAGAGTTTATAATTAAAATGTTGTAGTTAATAAAAAATTACTATAAAACAAAATTATAAACTCTTTATTTGTTTTACGTGAAACAAATTTATTTCTTACAAACTTGTAAGATTATAAAGAATATTGTAAGTTAAAACTATGGAAAAGAAATAATTTCGATTATAAAATAATAATATAAAACAAATCAAACAAAAGTTTACAATAAAATTTAAAGGAGAATTTTATGTTATTAGAAATAAAAAATTTAAGAAAAATATATACAAATAAATTCGGAAGTAGCGAAACAGAAGCGCTAAAAGATGTTAATTTTGGAGTTAACGAAAAAGAATATGTTGCAATAATGGGAGAAAGTGGAAGTGGGAAAACTACATTATTAAATATAATTGCAACTTTTGATAAAGCGACAAGTGGAAATATAAAACTAAATAATATAAATTTAATAACTTTAAAAGATGAAGATTTAGCTACTTTTCGTAGAAATAACTTAGGTTTTGTTTTTCAAGAATTTAATTTATTAGATAATTTTTCGGTAAAAGATAATATTTTATTACCTTTAGTTTTAGCTAAAAAAGAATATAAAGAAATGAATGATAAAGTCGAAAAAATAACTGAAACTTTAGGAATAAAAAAATTATTAAATAAATATCCGTACCAAATTTCAGGGGGTCAAAAACAAAGAGTTGCGGTTGCACGAGCTATAATAACAAATCCTACATTAGTATTGGCAGATGAACCAACAGGAGCGTTAGATTCAAAATCAACAGATCAACTTTTAGATGTTTTTGATAATATAAACAAAATAGGACATACAATTATAATGGTTACTCACTCAATAAAAACAGCGAGTAGAGCAAAAAGGGTGTTGTTTATAAAAGATGGGGTAGTTTTTCATGAAATTTATAAAGGAAATAGCACGAATACGGAAATGTATCAAAAAATATCTGATGCTTTAACACTTATTCAGTCTGGTGGTGAAAATAATGATTAAAAATTTTTATAGTAGACTAGCAATAAAAAATATAAAAACAAACAAACGATTAATATTACCGTATATTTTATCATCTATAATAGTAACAACATTGTTTTATATTTTAACATCATTAGCATTTAACAATGATTTAAAAACTATAAGAGGGGGAGAAGCAACAACAAGGGTTTTAAAATTTGGAGTAGTAGTTTTAGTTATATTTATTACAATTTTAATGTTTTACACACATAGTTTTCTAATAAAAAAACGTACAAAAGAGTTTGGTTTGTATGCTGTTTTAGGAATGACGAAAAAACAAATTTTTAAAATTATAACTATCGAAACAAGTATATTAGCGATTATAAATTTAGTGATAGGTGTTGTTTGTGGAATATCACTAGATAAAATAGCTTATTTAACATTAATAAAATTAGTAGAAGGTAATGTAAAGTTTGGTTTTGAATTAAATTTTATAGCGGTTTTAATAGTAGTAGCAACATACATATTTATTTATTTTTTAATATATATAAATACATTGTTTAAAATTTATAGATTAAATATAATATCTTTACTTCAAAATGAAAAAACTGGAGAAAAAGAACCGAAAGCTAATTTTATTTTAGTTTTATTAGGTGTAATTTTAATAGGTTATGGTTACTATACATCTTTAGTAATTAAAACCCCTGTAGAAGCACTAACAAAATTTTTCTATGCGGTTTTAGCGGTAATAATAGGAACATATTTGTTATTTACAGTAATAACTATATTCACTTTAAAAGTATTAAAAAACAAAAAAAGTTTTTATTATAAAACAAAAAATTTTATAGGTGTTTCAAATTTACTTTTCAGAATGAAAAGAAATGCAGTAGGACTTGCAAATATTTGTATTTTATCAACTATGATATTAGTAACATTAGGATCAACGAGTAGTTTATATTTTGGAAAAGAAGATTTAATAAAAACTATGTATGCAAGAAATTATAGTTATAATATTCAATATAATGCGACAGTTGAAGAAAAAAATACGATAAAAACGTCAATAGATGAAAAATTAAATGAATTTAATTTAAATAAAAAAGAAATTTTAGAATTTGAATTTTTAACTTTATTCGGAAAAAAGAGCAATAATAATTTAAAATTTGTAGAAAACATTAACGACAGTGATTTATCAAAAGCTGCGTCAATAGTAGTTTTATCTTTGGATGATTACAATAAAAATCTTAACCAAAACGAAACTTTAGAAGAACACGAAATTTTATTTAAAGCAAATCGTATTAAAACAAATTTTACAGAATTTAATGTACATAATTTGAATTTTAAAATAAAAAAGGAAGTAGATGAATTACCAGGTATACAAGAATTAGTCGCAAATGTTACAGATAGTTATTATATAGTAGTAAAAGATAAAAATGTTATTGAGAAAATTCAAAATGAAATAATAAAATTTTTTGGAGAAGAAAAATCTCGATATGCAGGCTCTACATACTATTACGGATTTAATACCGACATTAATAACAAGAGTAAAGAACAGATAAATAAAATAGAAAGTTATTTAGAGAGTATAGCAGAAAATTTTAATAAAAAAGGAAATGATTCACTAAAATATTTAATGTTTTCTTCTAGTATAGAAGGAGCAAGTGTAATTAATAATATGTTTGCAACATTTTTCTTTATAGGAATATTTATAAGTTTAATATTTATAGTTGCACAAATAGTCATAATGTATTACAAACAAATATCAGAAGGATATGAAGATAAAGAACGTTTTTCAATAATGCAAAAAGTAGGTTTAGAAGATAGAGATATAAAAAAATCAATAAAATCTCAAATATTATTGATATTTTTTGCACCGATATTTGTTGCGTTAGTTCATGTAATGGTTGCATATCCGTTCATAGAGAAAATATTAAAACTATTTTCATTAACAAATACAAAAATATTCTTGTTTGCAATGATAATTACATTTGTAGTATTTGCACTATTTTACACAGTAATGTATAGCTTAACATCAAAAACATACTATAAAATAATTAAAAATAAATAAAATAAAAAGTATAAAGATATATAAATAAGTTATCTTTATACTTTTTTGTTTAATTACGTTATAGAAACTGTTATAATATAATTAAAATCAGAAAGGAGTAAATTATATGAAATCAATAGCAGAAATTTTTAACATTAAATATCCAATAATTCAAGGAGGAATGACTAAAATAGCAGATAGTAAATTAGTATCAGCAGTATCAAATGCAGGAGGATTAGGAATTTTAGCATCAGCAGGAATGAGTGCAACAGAACTTAAAGAAGAAATAAGACGTACTAAAAATTTAACAGACAAACCTTTTGGTGTAAATTTAATGCTTATGAACAAAAATATTCCGGAATTAATAGACGTTATTATTGAAGAAGGAATAAAAATTGTTTCTACAGGAGCAGGCACACCAAAACCTTATATGCAAATTTTAAAAGAAAATAATATAAAAGTAATTGCGGTAATACCAAACGTTAAAGTAGCTAAAAAAATGGAAGAAATTGGAGTAGATGTTGTTGTTGCAGAAGGAACAGAATCTGGAGGACATGTAGGAGAAACAACAACTTTATCATTAGTGCCACAAGTAGTAGATGCAGTAAACATTCCTGTTATTGCAGCAGGAGGAATTGCCGATGGCAGAGGTGTAGCTGCGAGCTTTGTGTTAGGAGCAAAAGGTGTGCAATTAGGTACTTTATTTTTGGCAACGGAAGAATGTGTAACTTCTAAAAATTTTAAAGAAGCATTAATAAATGCGACAGATACATCAACAGTTGTATTAAGTCGTAAAAAAGGTATTCCATTTAGAACTATTAAAAATGATTTTATAGTTAAATATTATGAATTAGAAAATGGAGAAGCAACTTTAGAAGAGTTAAATGAATTAAAAAATAAAGCTATAATTTCAGCATTAGAAAAAGATGATGTTGATAATGGGATTGTTATGGCAGGTCAAATAGCAGGGCTTATAAAAGAAATAAAACCTGTAAAAGAAGTTATAGAA
>CAMBPW010000018.1 GCA_945869755.1 uncultured Gemella sp. | reverse complement strand
ATACTTCATTTTAATAATAAAGTTATAGTCCCTTATCAAAAAATTAGAACATATAAAAAAGCAATTTTAAGAGTTTTAGAATTATTTGATGATTTTTATAATTTAAATAATGATGAAAATGGAAAAATAAATGTGTGTGTTATTGATACAGGAGCAGAAGAAAAAGTAGTAGAAATTGTAGATTATTTAAAAGACAAATATCCCGATATAAAAATTATAACTGGAGAAATAGGTCCAGTTATAGCTACTCATCTTGGTCTTGGATCTGTAGCTTTAGGTTGGACAAAGTTATAACAAATAAGGAGAAATATTATGAAACAACAAATGGTGCATACTTGTTACAGAGTAAAAAATTTAGAAGAGTCAATAAAATTTTATACTGAAGCATTTGATTTTTCAGTTAGTAGAAAAAGAGATTTTCCAGAACATAAATTTACGTTAGTATATTTAACATTACCAGGAGATGGTTATGAATTAGAATTAACGTACAATTATGATCATGGTGCTTATGAACTTGGAACAGGTTATGGTCATATTGCGATAGCTGTAGAAAATTTAGAAGAATTACATGCTAAACATAAAGCATTAGGATACGAAGTAACAGATTTAAAAGGATTACCAGGTACACCACCTAGTTATTATTTTGTTTTAGATCCTGATGGATACAAAATAGAAGTAATTAGATTCAAATATTAAAAATTCAATTAGCTATGAGAAAATTTTCTCATAGCTAATTTTTTATATTTAAAATTTCTTTTGAAAAAATTAATATCACATTGAAATTTTTTATTATTTTTAAATTTTACAAAATTAGTTTTTAATTTTAAAAAATCAATTTAACATAAATTATATTGTTGTTGTATTTTCTCGTAATACATAGTATAATAATGTAGTTATAGTATGTGAAAAATAAATAAAATTGAAAGGTAAAAATAATGTTTGAAAATAAAAAAATATATACAACAACATTAGCGGGAAGAGAATTAAAAATAGAAATTGGAGAATTAGCAAGGCAAGCAAATGCAGCAGTGTTAGTAACATATGGAGATACTGTCGTATTAACTACAGCAGTAGCATCTAAAGAAGCAAAAGATGTAGACTTTTTTCCGTTAACTGTAAACTATGAAGAAAAAATGTATGCTGTTGGTAAAATACCTGGTGGTTTTTTAAGAAGAGAAGGACGAGCTGGGACAGAAGCAACATTAGCAGCACGTCTTATTGATAGACCAATTCGTCCACTGTTTGAAGATGGTTTTAGAAATGAAGTTCAAATAGTATCTACTGTTTTGTCAGTTGAGTATGATTGCGATCCTGTGATGGCAGCAATGATAGGAAGTTCATTATCTTTATCTGTATCAAACATACCTTTTAAAGGACCTATAGCTGGAGTTACAGTTGGATATGTTAATGAAGAATATGTTATTAATCCAAGTATTGAAACTATGGAGAAATCTTTAATTGATTTAAAAGTTGCAGGAACAAAAGATGCAATTAATATGGTTGAAGCAGGTTCTAAGGAAGTATCAGAAGAAATTATGCTTGGAGCAATAATGTTTGGACATGAGGAAATTAAAAGATTAATTTCATTCCAAGAAGAAATAGTTGCAGAAATCGGTCAAGAAAAAATGGATGTAGTATTAAAAGTTCTTGACGAGGAGATATATAGTGAAGTTTATAGTAAATCTATAGATAAAATGAAATCTGCAATTTCTATAAAAGATAAACAAGAACGTGATGATGCAATATCAGCAGTTAAGACAGAAGTTTTAGAATATTACGAAGCTACTGATAATGTTGATAAAGAACAATTAGAAAAAGTATTAAAAGAAGTTAAATTGTCTTTAGATAAAATTATTAAAGATGAAGTTAGAAGAGAAATTACAGAAGACAAAATACGACCAGACGGAAGAAAATTAACAGAAATTCGTCCGTTAGAATCAAGAATTGATATTTTACCAAGAACGCATGGCTCTGCATTATTTACAAGAGGGCAAACACAATCACTAGGAGTAGTAACTTTAGGTAACATTTCAGATGAGCAAATAATTGATGATTTAACTCAAGAAGAAAATAAACGATTTATGCTTCATTACAACTTTCCTGCATTTTCAGTAGGTGAAGTAGGATTTATGAGAGCACCTGGTAGACGTGAAATTGGGCATGGAGCTTTAGGTGAGAGAGCTTTAGAACAAGTTATACCTTCTCAAGAAGAATTTCCATATACAATTCGTGTAGTTTCTGAAATATTAGAATCTAATGGTTCAAGTTCTCAAGCTACTATTTGTTCGGGGTCTATGGCTTTAATGGCTGCTGGAGTTCCAATAAAAGCACAAGTTGCTGGAATTGCGATGGGACTTGTTAAAAAAGATGAAAATTATACTATACTTACTGATATTCAAGGTATGGAAGATCATCTTGGAGATATGGATTTTAAAGTTGCTGGTACAGAAAAAGGTATCACAGCATTACAAATGGATATAAAAATAGATGGATTAAGTGAACAAATTTTAAAAGAATCTTTAGAACAAGCTAGAATAGGAAGATTAGAAATTTTATCACATATGAATAGTATAATTTCAGAACCACGAACTGAAGTTTCTAAATATGCTCCGAAAATAAAAGTAATTAAAATCAAACCTGAAAAAATAAAAGATGTTATTGGTTCAGGAGGAAAAGTTATTAATGAAATTATAGAAAAAACTGGAGTTAAAATAGATATAGAACAAAATGGAGATGTGTTTATTTCTTCTCCTGAGCTTTCTGATATTGATAAAGCTATAGAAATAATTGAAAGTATAGTAAGAGAAGCAGAAATTGGAGAAGTATATTTAGCAACTGTTAGAAGAATTGAAAAATATGGAGCTTTTGTGGAACTATTCCCTGGAACAGACGCATTAGTACACATTTCTAAATTATCAGATAAGAGAGTAGAGAAAGTAGAAGATGTTGTAAAAGTTGGTGATGCGTTAAAAGTTAAAGTAGTAAATATTGATGATAAAGGAAGAGTTGACGCAGTAGCTAATATTTAGAGGTTAATATGGAATTATTTACAAAAAAACGTAGAGGATTATATATTTACTTTAAGCATGTAAGAGATATTAATAAATTAGAAAAATATGGTAATGTAATATCTTATTCAAAAAAAAATAGATATATTTATTTATATGTTGATGAAGATAAAATAGAAAAAATTATAGATGACTTGAATTCTAAAAGTTTTGTAAAAAAAGTAGTTAGATCTGAATTAGTTGATATAAATTTAGATTTTACAAAAATTGATAAAGATTTTGAATCAATAGAATAGTTACGAGGTTATTATGCGAGTAATATCAGGTAAATATAGATCTATAAAATTAAATAGTTTGGAAGGATTAACAACTAGACCGACAACAGATAAAGTTAAAGAAAATCTATTTAATATGATTGATGTTGAAAATTGTAGAGTACTAGATTTATTTGGTGGAAGTGGAAGTTTAGGCATCGAGGCGATAAGTCGAAGTGCCGAATTTGTTACTTTTATTGATGGAAGTAAGGATGCTATAAAAGTTATAAATGAAAATTTAAAAAAATGTAAAGTAGATAAAAATTTATTTGAAGTATTTAGAAATGATTATTTGAGAGCTTTAAAAATATTCAATAAAAAAAATATTAAATTTGATGTTGTATTTTTAGACCCACCTTACAAAAAATCTTTATTAGACAGTGCTCTTAAAAGTTTAGTTGATTTTAATTTACTAAACGATATGTGTATAGTAGTGTGTGAATATAGTTCAGACGAACGTATAAATTATGAAAATAAAAAATTAGCAATTTATAAAGAAAAACAATACGGAAGTATTAGTTTAACTATTTATGAATATAGGGAGAATGAAATTGAGTAGAAAAGTAGCAATAATACCAGGAAGTTTTGATCCTATTACAAATGGACATATTGATATTATAGAAAGAAGTAGTAAAATTTTTGATGAAATAATTGTTGCAATATTAATTAATCCGGATAAAAAATATTTATTTTCTATAGAAGAGCGTGTTGAGATGATTGAAACGGCTCTTAAAAATTTGCAATCTATTAATAATGTACGTGTAGAAAGCTTTTCTGGTCTACTTGTAAATTATGCAAAAAAAGTTAAATCTAGCGTCATCGTTAGGGGATTAAGAGCAGTTTCAGATTTTGAGTATGAGATGCAATTAACTGCAATGAATAAAACATTAGATGATAATATTGAAACTTTTTATATGATGACAAATACCAAATATTCATTTGTAAGTTCTAGTATCGTAAAAGGAGTTTCTGGTTTTGGAGCTGATTTAACAAAATTAGTTCCTAAAAATGTAGCTGAAAAATTAGAAAAAAAATTGAAAGAGGAATAAATGTGTCAAAAATATTATTTACGGGTGGAGGAACTGCAGGACACGTTTCTGTTAATGTAGCTTTAATACCTGAATTTAAAAAAGAAGGATATAAAATTTCATACATAGGAAGTAAAAATGGAATAGAAAAAGATATAGTAAATAATATTGATTTTGTAAAATATTATGGAATAAGCTCGGGGAAAATTAGAAGATATTTCAGTTTGAAAAATTTTACAGATCCATTTAGAGTTTTTTTAGGAATAATAGAATCGTATTTTATATTAAAAAAAGAAAAGCCGGATTTTGTTTTTTCTAAAGGTGGCTTTGTAAGTGTACCTGTTTGTATAGCTTCAAAAATGTTAAATATTCCTATTATACTTCATGAATCAGATTTATCTCCTGGTTTAGCTAATAAAGTAAATATAAAATTTAGTAATCATATTTTTACTACATTTGAAGAAACTCTTAATTTTTTACCGAAAAATAAAGCTAGTCTAATTGGAGCTATAGTTAGAAAAGAAATATATAGTGGTAATGAAGAAAATGGTTATAGTATTTGTAATTTTACTAAAGAAAAACCTATCATATTAGTAATGGGAGGTTCTTTAGGTTCAAAAATTATTAATGATTTTATTTTTGAAAATATTAAAGATATAACTAAAAAATTTCAAGTTGTACATTTAGTTGGAAAAGGCTGTTATAACAACGAAATAAAAATTAATGGATATAAACAATTTGAATTTCTTGATGCACAACTATTTGATATATTTAAAATAGTAGATTTTACAATATCAAGATCGGGAGCAAATTCTATTTATGAATTTTTAGCGTTGAATATACCTTCGATTTTAATTCCATTAGGAACAAATCAAAGTAGAGGCGACCAATTAGAAAATGCTCGTTTTTTTGAAAAACAAGGATTTTCTAAAGTTGTTTTAGAAGAACAATTAGAAAATTTTGAATTAAGCAGTTTAGATAAATTTTATTCAGAATTGGAAAAGTATAAAAAAAATATGATAGAATATAAAAATTCTAAAAATGTCATAAATAATGTAGAAAATTTTTACGATAAAATAATAAAAAAGGTAGGTGAAAAATAGTTGAAAAATGAATATTTAAACAAGTTTTTTACTCATATGAGTAATATAAAATATATTACATATTTTAAAATTTTTTTATTTTTGCTTTTATTTTTTATAGCTATACTTTATCCGAAAAATATGTTTGATTATATTATTTCTGATATGATTAGAGCAATTTTTGGAGGTGGAGTTTTTTCTTTTTTAGCTAAGATGATTTCTTATATATTCCATGATAAACTATTATTATTATTTATGGGATGTTTGGGAATATTTTTATTAGTTATTAAAGAGTATAAAAAATCTATTTTTATTTTATCTGTTGCTTTTTTTGGAGCATTATCAGCTTTAATAATAAAATATTTAATTCAAAGAGAAAGACCATTACCAAATATATTTGACGGTTATAGTTTTCCTAGTGGTCATTCGACAGTAGTAGCATTATTCTTTTTATCTTTAATATTTATAATTTCAAAAAAGGAATTGTTGAAGAAAATTATGATTTTTGCATTTATTGCTGTCCCGATGTCAAGAGTTATTATTGGTGCACATTATATTACTGATGTTCTTGGTGGACTATTACTAGGTAGTATAATTGTAGATTTAATGAAAATATATTATTTGCCAATTTATAAAAAATTTATACAAATTTTAGGAATAAAAGATGAAAAAAAATAAAGATTATTTATTAGCGATAAGTTTAGTTTTAACGCATTTTTGTTTATGGTATTATTTTGCGTATGTAAAATATGATAATATTGAAGTTAAAGATTATAAATATATTTTAGGATTACCAGAGTGGTTTTTTTATAGTGTAATATTAGTAAGTATATTTATTATAATTATGGTCATATTTTTATGTAATTATATATTTAATACAGATATAAAAGAAGAGGAAAGCAATAATGAGTAATGTAGGAAATATAAAAATAATAGTTTTATTCTCACTTATTTTTTTATTTGTTATTTTATTACCGTTTGTTTTAAATATTTTTAATAAAAATAAAGAAGGTAATACATTTTTTGAAAAATATTATTTAGCAGATAGAAAAGTAAGTGGTTTAGTTTTAGCTATAACCTTGATGTCTACATATGGATCTGCATCTACTTTTTTATCTGGACCTGGAGTAGCTTATAAATTAGGTTTAGGTTGGGTTTTATTAGCTGTTATACAAGTTACAGCAGGATATTTTGTTTTGTTAGTTCTTGCTAGAAAGTTTAAAAAAGTATCACAAAAAATAAATGCAATAACAATAACAGATTATTTAAAATATCGTTATAATTCTAAATTAGTTGCATATATATCAACTTTTTCAATGATAGCATTTTTATTAGCTGCAATGTCAGGTCAGTGGATTGGTGGAGCAAAATTATTGTCTACTCTGCTAGGAATAGAATACAAAATAGGAATTATAATAATTTCTTTTATTATTTTGTTTTGTGTAGTTTTTGGCGGGCTTAAAAACATATTAATTACAGATATGATTCAAGGTTTGATTATGATTTTTGCTACTGTAATTTTATTAGTATTCGTAATTAATTATGGTGGTGGTTTAGAAAATATAATGAATAGTCTTTATAATCAAAATCCTAAGTTATTATCTCCCTATGGTTCAAACGGAAGTTTAACAAGCATTTATGTTAGTTCATTTTGGGTTTTAGTTGGGGTTGGTCTTATAGGGATACCACATATTGCTATTAATTCAATGCTTTATAAAAATACTAGAAGTCTAAAACAATCAATTATTATCGGAACTATAGTTATATTTATCGTAATGTTCGGTGTTCATTTTATAGGAGTTGTCGCAAGAGGAATATTTTCAGATATTATAGATTATGATTCTGTCATTCCTTTAGTTGCAATAAAAATATTACCATGGTATTTAGTGGCGATAGTTCTATCAGCTCCAATGGCAGCAATTATTACAACTGTAAATGCCCAATTTTTACTAATATCTTCTTCGTTTATAAAAGATATTTTAATGAATATAAAAATTGTTAAAGAAAAAATAGACAATAAAAAATTACCATTGTTTGTATATTTAATAAATATAATAATTATAATATTTGCCGTAATTTTAAGTATCAAGCCCCCAGCATTAATTGTGGAAATTAATTTATTTGCTTTTGGAGGATTAGAAGCAACATTTTTATGGCCAATACTTTTAGGCTTATATTGGAAATATGCAGAAAAATACGGGGCATTATGTTCTATGGTTGTAGGACTAGGAAGTTATATAATTTTTAAACGAATATACAAAATAACATTCGTAGAGCCTGTAGTAATATCTTTAGTGATATCATTAATAGTTTTTATTTTCGTATCTTTATTATTTAAAAATAAAAATACTTTGAAAAATAATTAAAAATATTATAAAATATAATAAACCAAATAGTGGAGGAATAAAAATGAAAAAAGTAGTAGTAACAAATACTAATGCAGAAAAATTTACAGTAAGCCAAGTTTTAACAGTAGGAAAAGAGTATGAAGTAGTAAACGAAACTGAAGAATATATTTTTGTAGTAGATAATACTGGAAAAGTTGGAGGATTTTACAAAGACTATTTCAAAGAAGTTGAGTAGGAGATAAATTATGAATAAAAATTTTAAAAGTATAATTTTATCATCAATATTAATTGTTTTGACACCGACGTTATTGTTTATTATTATGTCGTTTGGTAATTTTATTTCTTCTAAGTCTTCAACTACAACTACCGAAGCAAATGTAGTTTCTAGTGTTCCAGAAGAAACTAAAAAAACGTCGACTACACCGTCGGCTACAGAATCAACAAAAAGCAGTAGTAGTTCATCAAATAACTCTACAACTACATCAAGTTCAAGTAGCACTTCTACTACGAAAACAAACAATTCTACAAATACTAATAATAGTGAAAATACAAATAATCAGCAAACTCAAACTGAAAGTACAACTACTCAAACTAACGCGACTAATAAAATCGCAGTAGGAACAAATTATACAGTTCAGTCTGGTGATACAATTTATGGAATTGCACTTGTTGCTTATGGAGAAGCAAATTTACAAAACGGAATAGACAAGATAAAAGCAGAAAACAATTTATCTAATGATAATTTAACTGTTGGGCAAGTATTAAAATTACCTACAATACAATAATATATTAACTAGCAACAATAAAATATGTTGCTAGTTTTTTTGTTTACAAAATTCAGTCGTTTGCGTATTCTTGATATTTATTTTTTTGTATAGTATAATTAATAAGATTAGTTTCAATTTATAAACTTGGGCTAAAAATAAAAATTTGCCTAGAGTTAGTGGACATTATGAAGGAATGAATACTGTAAAAAAAATAACAAAATATGCTTCAAAAATTGGTATAGAATATTTAACACTTTACGCATTTTCAACTGAAAATTGGAGTAGGCCGAAACAAGAAGTAAACTATTTAATGGATTTACCAGAAAAAATGTTCTCTAGCTTTATGCCAGAACTTATGGAAAACAATGTAAAAGTTCAAGTAATTGGTAATATTTCTGAATTGCCAATTAATACACAAAATGCAGTAAATAATGCAATAGAAAAAACTAAAAACAATACAGGTTTAAAATTAATTTTTGCATTAAATTACGGTTCAAAACACGAAATAATAGATGCAATAAAAAATATAGGTAATGAATTATTAGAAAATAAAATCTCAATAGAAGATATAAATGAAAATTTAATTGCAAATAAATTATATACAAAAAACTATCCAGATCCAGATTTATTAATTAGAACTTCAGGAGAACAAAGAATATCTAATTTTTTACTTTGGCAAATTGCATATAGCGAATTTGTATTTACAGACACTATGTGGCCAGATTTTAATGAAGAAAAATTTAATGAAACACTACTAATTTATCAGAGTAGAGATAGAAGATATGGAGGTTTAAATGAAAACTAGAGTATTAACAGCAATATGGGCATTAATTATATTTATTCCATTTTTAATAGCAGGAGATAAATATTTTTTATTTGCTGCATTATTTTTAAGTGCACTATCTATATATGAAATTGTAAAAATTAGTTTTGGAAAGTTAAATAAAAGTATATTGTTACTTTCATTTTTAGTATCAATCGGAGTGTTTTTTAAAAAACAAATAGATAATGAAATTTTATTATTAGGATTTTTAACTATCGTATTTTTAATGCTGACAGAAATTGTAGTTAGTAATCATACAGTAAAAATTGTAGATATTTCTACAGTAATATTTTTATCATTTTATGTTTCTATAGGATTTTATTCACTGTATAACATTAGAGAAATTGGTTTGCAAATTTTAATGTTTTTATTATTAACGATTTGGGTTACAGATAGTGGAGCGTATATAGGTGGTATGAAATATGGAAAAAGAAAATTATCGCCAAATATAAGTCCTAATAAATCTATAGAAGGTTCAATAATAGGAACTTTATCTTCAATAATTGTAACAATAATATTTTATTTTACTACTGACTTATTTACAAACTTTTTTATAGCAATTTTTATAACATTATTTGTAAGTATAGTAGGTCAAATAGGAGATTTAATAGAATCTGCATATAAACGTGAATACAAAGTTAAAGATAGTAGTAATTTATTGCCGGGACACGGTGGTATATTTGACAGATTTGACTCAATATTATTATCAGCACCATTATTGCTAATAATAATAGATACATTAAAAATTTATTAAGGAGAATTTAATGCAAGGAATAATAGTTTTTATTTTAGTATTTTTTGTTGTAGTAACTGTTCACGAATTAGGGCATTTAATAGCAGCAAAAAGATCAGGAATTTTATGTCAAGAATTTGCGATAGGATTCGGACCAAAAATTTTCAGTAAAAAAATAGGAGAAACAAATTATACAATTAGATTGTTACCTTTAGGTGGGTATGTAAAAATGCCTGATAACGTATTTGACTTTAACAATGAAATTTCTCCATACGATATAAAAAAAGGTATGCAACTTTATTTAAAACTAAATGATAACAATAAAGTTGAAAAAATTATATTAGATAGAAGTAATGATATTGATTTAATTCAAATAGAAGTTGACGAATATGATTTAACAGAAAATTTATTCATACAAGGATTTACTAACAATGGTCAAGAATTAGAAAAATTTTCAGTAGAAAAAAGTGCTTGTGTAGTATTTTCTGGAATGGAAGAACAAATAGCTCCACTAGATAGAATGTTTTCATCACATTCTTGGAAAAAACAATTTGTTACACTTTTTGCAGGGCCATTTATGAATTTTATTCTTGCATTATTTATTTTTATAGGAATATCAATTTATAGTGGAGTTCCAGTTAAAGAAGCTGTCGTAGGTAAAGTAATAGAAAATATGCCTGCACAACAAGCGGGTCTTAAAGAAGATGATAAAATATTATCAGTTAATGGAAATTCTACATCTACGTATATAGATGTAGTAGAAAATGTGATAAACTCTGGAGGAGAACAATTAGTTCTAAAAGTTGAACGTAATGGTTCAGAAGAAACTATTAAAATAACTCCACAAGTAAAAACTGTAACTAACAATAAAGGTGAAGAACAAAAAGTTTATCAAATAGGAATATACCAAAAAACAAAAATAGATGTAGTTGAATCCATTTCTGTAGGATCACAAAATACGTTATACTACGGAACAGCAATTTTCAAAGGGATAGTAGGTTTATTTGCTTCGGCATTCAATGGAAGTTTCAGTTTAGATAATTTAGGAGGTCCCGTAGCAATTTACGAATTATCCAATGAAGCTGCGAAAAATGGATTACTTCAAATATTTAAATGGATAGGTCTATTAAGTGTAAACTTAGGGCTAATGAATTTAATTCCAATACCAGTATTAGATGGTGGAAGAATTGTTTTTGTAATGTATGAAGGTATTTTTGGAAAACCAATTAGCAAAAAAGCACAATATTATTTAACAGCAATTTTCAGTATTTTATTAGTAATTTTAATGTTGGCAGTTACTTGGAACGATATATCACGATTATTCGGTAAATAATAAAAATAAAGCTCTAAAGTTAGATATAAAAATTTAACTTTAGAGCTTTATTTAATAATTTTCAAATTGTATATAAATAAAAAATTCCCCTTGAGTAATCAAGGGGTATTTTTTATTATTTAGTTTCTCTATGTAGAGTTACTTTTTTTAATCTTGGACAGTATTTTTTTAATTCTATACGGTCTGGATTATTTCTTTTGTTCTTTTTAGTAATGTAGTTTCTATCACCACATTCTGTACAAGCTAATGTTACATTTACGCGCATTAATATAACCTCCTATTTAATATTTTACAACTTTTCCATACAACGCTAAATATTATACCATTATTTTATTATAAAATCTAGCATTTTGATAATATTTTCTAATTATTTTTTCTGACTTTTTAATTCTTTTATTTTATTAAGTCTTTCTTCTTGTTTCGCTTTTTTCTCTTCACGCTGTTTACTCTTAACAGGACCACGAGCGATATGTTCTTTACTATCGTTAGTAATTAATACACGATCATCTTCTTTAAGGTCAATATCGTTATTACGTTCAACTTTAATTCTTAATAAATTAGTAGCTACAGTATCTTCTATTTCATCAATCATAGATTCAAACATTGCATGACCTTCATTTTTATATTCTCTAAGTGGATCTATTTGTCCGTAAGAACGTAGAAAAATTCCTTTTCTTAATTGATCCATTTGGTCAATGTGATCTGTCCAATGTTTATCAATTGAGTTTAATAAAATAAATTTCTCATAACTATTCATAGTTTCTTCTGTTAAAAATTCACGTTTTTCTTTCCAAATTTTATATGCATGTTCTTGAGCTAGAGAAATAATTTCTTCTCTATCAAAATTATCTGAATAGTTACCTACTAATATTGGATTATCAAATAAATATTTTTCATTTAATACTTTTACTATATCACGAGCATCAATATTATTATCTTCTTCGCTATAAGAAATAGTATAATCTACAGTTTTTTCTACAGCATTAGCAATCATTTCATTAATTATATCAGAAACTTCTGCTCTTTCTAAAACTTCGTTACGTTCACCATACATTACTTCACGTTGTTTTCTTAATACATCATCATACTGTAAAACTTGCTTTCTTGCATCAAAGTTATTTCCTTCAACTCGTTTTTGAGCACTTTCTACAGAACGACTTATCATTTTACTTTCTAATGGAGTGTCGTCATTTTTATCCATTAAACGTTGTATTCTATCCGCACCAAAACGTATCATTAATTCATCTTCCAGTGATAAGTAAAATCTTGAGTAACCAGGATCACCTTGACGACCAGAACGACCTCTTAACTGATTATCAATACGTCTTGATTCGTGTCTTTCAGTACCGATTACAGCTAGACCACCTAATTCGACAACACCTTCTCCAAGTTTTATGTCTGTTCCACGTCCAGCCATATTTGTTGCGATAGTTACAGAACCTTTTTGTCCAGCAAGTTTAATTATTTCTGCTTCACTTTTATTTTGTTTAGCGTTCAATACTTTATGAGGAACACCCGCTCTATAAAGTAATCTCGATATAAGTTCACTTGTTTCAATAGCTACAGTTCCTAAAAGAACGGGTTGACCTTTTAAATATCTTTCTCTAACATCTTGCACCATAGCTCTATATTTGGCTTCCATACTAACATAAACTAAATCTGGTGCAT
>CAMBPW010000017.1 GCA_945869755.1 uncultured Gemella sp. | reverse complement strand
TTTAGTGAAGTTAAAAAATAAAAATTAGGTAAATGACAAAATTAAGTAAAATAAAAGGATTTATAATTTAGTGTCATATTTTTGGAAAATAAAAATAATTAAAAACATATATTTAAAATATTATTTTTAATTAAACATTATAAGTTGATAACTATTGACATATTTCTTTGTAGATGGTATTATAAAAACTCAAAAATATATAGATGTTTGAGAGATCCATCTTTAAAAAAAACTGATAACATTAGCATCTCTCATTGCTAATGTTTATTTTTTTCTCTTGAACAAGATAAGGAGATAAAATGAGAAATAATAAAATTAAAATAATTACTATTCAAGCATTAATTGCAGCTTTATATGTAGTTTTAACTTTATCGAATTTGAGTTTTTCTTACTCAATAGTTCAATTTCGTTTTAGTGAATCGTTAGCTCAATTAGTAGTTTTTAGTCCGTTATATTGGGTGCCTATTACTTTAGGTGTAGCAATTGCAAATGTATTTAGCCCATTAGGAATAATTGACGTACTTTTTGGAACTATTGGAACGGGAGTTGCGTTAGCTTTAAGTATTTATATTTTTAAATTTGTAAAAAATAGAATAGTAAGGCATATAATAAATATTGTTATATATTTATTAGTTTGTATGCCTATTATTGCATACGAATTAACAATTTTTGGTGGAGAAAATGGAGCTAAAGTTGCTTTTGAATGGGACGTGTTTTTGTCAATTTACGGAAGTTTATTTGTATCACAAGCAATTGTAATGTTAATTGGTATTGTAATAACAGAATTATTAAATAAAACTATAAACTTAGAAAATATATTTAAAAATAAATAGAAAACTCTTGACATTGTTAGTCATATAGTGTATATTATTAAAAGTCAGTTTGAAATGTACCTAAGACAGTAGGGAACGAAAGTTTTAATAATCCTACCGAGGACGATAATAAAAAGAGTATTATGTTATGCCTTTTTGTATGTTCTCGCATGCAAAAAGGTTATTTTATTGGTACAATGAGATTGATAAATCTAATTAGGAGGAATTTCAATGTCAAAAGCTATTGAGAGAAAACAAGAACTTGTAAACCAAATTGCTGAAGAAATTAAAGCAAGCTCATCAATCGTTATTGCGGATTATCGTGGACTAAATGTTGCAGAAGTAACAGAATTACGTAACAATATCCGTAAAGAAGGATTGAAATTTAAAGTTTACAAAAACTCATTAGTGCGTCGTGCAATGGAGCAAGCAGGAATTGAAGGGCTTGATGAAGTATTAACAGGTCCTAACGCTATTGCTTTTTCAACTGAAGACGCAGTTGCGCCAGCTAGAGTACTTAATGACTTTGCCAAAACTCACCAAGCATTAGAATTAAAAGCAGGTGTAATTGAAGGTAAAGTAGCAAATCAAGAAGAAATTAAAGCTATCGCAACATTACCAAGCAAAGAAGGATTACTTTCTATGTTACTATCTGTATTAACAGCACCTATGAGAAATACTGCATTAGCAGTTAAAGCTGTAGCAGATAAAAAAGCTGAGCAAGAAGCTTAATTAAAAAATTATTAATTACAAAAAATTGGAGGAAACAATATAATGACTAGAGAACAAATTTTAGAAGCAATCAAAAATATGTCAGTTTTAGAATTAAACGACTTAGTAAAAGCAATTGAAGAAGAATTCGGAGTAACAGCTGCAGCACCAGTAGCAGTAGTTGCAGGAGCAGGAGCAGGAGCTGCTGAAGAAGAAAAAACTGAATTTGATGTAGTATTAGCATCTGCAGGAGATCAAAAAATTAAAGTAATCAAAGTAGTTCGTGAAATTACTGGAGATGGATTAAAAGAAGCTAAAGAAAAAGTTGACGGAGCACCATCAACACTTAAAGAAGGAGTTTCTAAAGAAGAAGCTGAAGAAATCAAAGCTAAACTTGAAGAAGTTGGAGCTACTGTAGAAGTTAAATAATTGAAATTTTAACTAATTAGATAGATGTAAAAAACAAAATATTCGTATGAATATTAGATAAGATGATAATAACATATAAAAGTATATCTCGTACTAGCTAGTGCAGATATACTTTTTTGTAATTAAAGGTGGTAAAATGGAACATTATTACACAAAGAATCCTAATATTTCTAGTGCTGAAAAACAAATAACTTCATATATAAACAATAACAGATATTCATTTTATACTGATAACGGAGTTTTTTCAAAAAATGAAGTAGATTTTGGAACTAAGTCGTTGTTAGAAGCATTTTATACAAATAAAGAAAATGCTAAAGTATGTGATTTAGGATGTGGATATGGAGTAGTAACTATTTATTTAGGTAACTCATATCCTAACTTCTCTTTTACTATGATAGATGTAAACAATAGAAGTTTAGAATTATCAGCAAAAAATATTAATCTCAATCAACTGAAAAATAACATAAAACTTTACGAAAATGATGCTTTAGATAGCATAGAAGAAAAATTTGACATTGTAATAACAAATCCTCCAATTAGAGCAGGTAAACAAGTTGTTCATAAAATGATAGCACAAAGTTATGATAGGCTAAATATAGATGGTGAACTTTGGGTAGTTATTCAGAAAAAACAAGGAATGCCTAGCTGTAAAAAATTAATGGAACAATTATTTGAAAATGTGGAAGTAGTTAATAGAAACAAAGGATATTATACATTAAAATCAATAAAAAATAAGTAAAAATATTAAGTAAAAAAATTGACAGTAAAATAAAATTATGTTAATATGATATATTGCAGGTAATTTATTTATATTTATGGATATGTTACAGGCTATCCTTTTTAAAATGCCTATTTTATAGTTTTTAATAAAGGTATTTTATATAAAATTTATAAAAAACCAAGGGGTGACACAGTTGCAAAAAATTAAATTTGGTAAACATAGAGAAAGACGTAGCTATGCAAGAATTTCTGAAGTAATTGACTTGCCAGACTTAATAGAAATTCAAACATCTTCGTATGAAAAATTTTTAGAAACTGGTGTTAAAGAAGTTTTTAAAGATGTTTCTCCTATAGAAGGAAACAACGATAAATTAAGTTTAGAATTTATTGATTATAAACTTGGAACACCAAAATACAACATAGATGAATCAAAAGAACGTGATGCTACTTATGCAGCACCGTTAAGAGTGAAAGTTAGGTTGTTAAATAAAGAAACTGGAGAAATAAAAGAACAAGAAGTATTTATGGGTGATTTACCACTTATGACAGATACAGGTACTTTTATAATAAACGGAGCAGAACGAGTTATTGTTTCTCAATTAGTAAGATCTCCGTCAGTTTATTTCACAGAAGATGACAAATTGAAAGTGAAAAATATTTCTAATGCGTATAAGACTACAGTTATTCCAAATAGAGGAGCCTGGCTTGAATTTGAAAAAGATATTAAAGGACTAGTATATGCTAGAATTGATAGAACTAGAAAAATTCCTTTAACAACTTTAGTAAGAGCTTTAGGATTTAACACAGATGAAGAAATTATAAAGCTATTTGGAGAAGATTTAGAGCTATTAAGTACATTAGAAAAAGATGAAAACAAAGATACAGCAACTGCCTTAAAAGCTATTTATGATAAATTGCGTCCTGGAGAACCAACAAACGTGGAAACAGCAAAAGCTACATTACACGCTAGGTTCTTTGATGCTAAAAGATATGATTTAGCTAAAGTTGGACGTTACAAATTAAACAACAAATTACATGTATCTGAAAGATTAGAAAATCAAGTTTTAGTTGAACCTATAGTTGATACTGAAACTGGAGAAATATTAGTAGAAAAAGGAACAAAATTAACAAGAACACTTCTTGATAGTTTGCACGAACAATTAGCAACTACAGCAAACGTTGTTGAATTTAATATGAACGATTCGTTAGATGGTCAAGATACTTTAAAAATACAAATGTTTAAAGTAGTTAATTTTGTTAAAGTTGGAAACAACTATAATTTAGATGAATTATCTGGAGATGAAATTTTACACATTTTAGGTAATGCTTCTCCTGATAAAGATCTATTAACGTTAACTATTGCTGATATTTTATCAAGTATAAATTATTATTTACTACTTATAAGAAATAGAAGAAATAGTGATGGTTTTGAATATGAAAAAATAGGTAATTCTGATGATATAGATCATTTAGGAAATAGACGTTTACGTTGTATAGGAGAATTGCTACAAAATCAAATAAGAGTTGGTATTTCAAGAATGGAGCGTGTAGTACGTGAAAGAATGAGTATCCAAGACGCAGAAGAAATAACTCCACAACAATTAATAAACGTTCGTCCTGTTACAGCAATAATTAAAGAATTTTTCGGAAGTTCTCAATTATCACAATTTATGGATCAAACAAATCCACTTAGTGAATTAACGCATAAGAGAAAATTATCTGCGTTAGGACCAGGAGGTTTGACTCGTGAACGTGCAGGTATGGAAGTTCGTGACGTTCACTACTCACACTACGGACGTATGTGTCCTATTGAAACACCAGAAGGTCCAAATATCGGACTAATAAACTCACTTTCTTCTTATGCAAGAATTAACGAATATGGATTTATAATGACTCCATATAGAAAAGTAGAAGTTGATAGCGAAGGTAGACCTTATGTAACAAAAGATGTGTACTACTTAACTGCAGATCAAGAAGATAAATATGTAGTTGCACAATCAAATTCAAAAGTTGATGAAAATGGCTACTTTTTAGATGATGAAGTTGTTTGTCGTTTTAGAGGAGATAACACTATTAAACCTAAAGAAATGATGAACTACATGGATGTATCTCCAAAACAAGTAGTTTCTGCGGCAACAGCGTGTATTCCGTTTTTAGAGAATGATGACTCAAACCGTGCATTAATGGGGGCTAACATGCAACGTCAAGCTGTGCCATTGATGATTACAGAAGCACCTTTTGTAGGAACAGGAATGGAACATATGGCAGCTAGAGATTCTGGAGCGGCAGTAGTAGCTAAGTATCCAGGTATAGTTGAATATGTAGATGCTAATAAAATAAAAGTTAGACGTATAGAAATTCTTGATGGAGAAGAAATTAAAGGTGATTTAGATACATACCAAGTTCATAAATTTGTACGTTCTAATCACAGTACATCATATAACCAAAAGCCAATTGTAAAAGTTGGAGATAGAGTAGATAAAAAAGATATATTAGCAGATGGACCTTCGATGGATAAAGGAGAACTAGCTTTAGGTAAAAACCTAGTAGTTGCCTTTGTAAACTGGGACGGATATAACTACGAAGATGCTGTTATAATGAGTGAACGCCTAGTAAAAGATGACGTATATACATCAATTCATTTAGAAGAATATGAAATAGAAACTCGTGATACAAAATTAGGACCTGAAGAGATAACAAGAGAGATACCTAATGTAGGAGAAAATGCTCTGAAAAATCTTGATGCTCGTGGAATTATAAGAATAGGTGCAGAAGTAAAATCTGGAGATATTTTAGTAGGAAAAGTTACACCTAAAGGAGTTACTGAACAAACTCCAGAAGAAAAATTATTATATGCAATTTTCGGTGCGAAATCTAAAGAAGTTCGTGATACTTCTCTAAGAGTTCCACACGGTGCAGATGGTGTAGTTTCTGATGTTAAAATATTTAAACGAGAAGACGGAGCAGAATTAGCTAACGGTGTTAATGAATTAATAAGAGTATTTATTGTCCAAAAACGTAAAATACGTGTTGGAGATAAAATGGCAGGTCGTCACGGAAACAAAGGTGTTATTTCAAATATTTTACCAGAAGAAGATATGCCATATTTACCAGACGGAACACCTGTTGATGTAATGCTTAACCCGTTAGGGGTACCATCACGTATGAATATCGGACAAGTTTTAGAGTTGCATTTAGGTATGGCTGCTAAAAAATTAGGAATTCATATAGCGACACCAGTATTTGATGGTGCGAATGATGAAGACGTATGGTCGACAATTGCAGAAGCAGGAATGGCAAAAGATGCTAAAACTGTACTTTATGATGGACGTACAGGAGAACCATTTGATAGTCGTGTATCTGTAGGTGTTATGTATATGATTAAACTTGCACACATGGTAGATGATAAGTTACACGCTAGATCTATAGGACCATACTCTCTAGTAACACAGCAACCACTTGGAGGAAAAGCACAATTTGGTGGACAAAGATTTGGAGAAATGGAAGTATGGGCATTAGAAGCATACGGTGCAGCATATACATTACAAGAAATTTTAACTTACAAATCAGATGATACTAACGGAAGAATTAAAACTTATGAAGCGATAGTTAAAGGTGAAAATATTCAAAAACCAGGAGTTCCAGAATCATTCAGAGTTCTTATGAAAGAATTACAAGCTCTTGGAATGGACTTTAGAGTAGTAGATGAAAATGATAATGAAATAGATTTAGCTCATATGGAGATAGCTGATACTATTGAACACCACTCATATTCTGCTACAAGTATTGAAGAAGTAGAAGAAGAAAATACTATCGAAAATGAAGAAATTTCTGAAATAGAAGAAGAAACTTCTACAGACGGAATGTTGGAACTACTATCAAAACTTACATCTGAAGATGAATATGAAGATGAAATTCAAGAAGCAGATGATGAAGATTTAATTAATGAAGAAGAAATTTAAGAAGACTTACAATAAACTATAAAAAGTTAGTTGCTATTAAAGATAAAGGAGGTAGGCTTCTTGATAGACGTAAATAATTTTTCATACATGAAAATAAGTTTAGCTTCTCCAGAAAAAATAAGAAGTTGGTCTTATGGAGAGGTTACAAAACCAGAAACTATAAACTATAGAACATTAAAGCCAGAAAATGATGGACTATTTTGTGAAAGAATATTTGGTCCGACAAAAGACTGGGAATGTGCTTGTGGTAAATACAAAAGAGTTAGATATAAAAACATAAAATGTGATAAATGTGGAGTTGATGTAACATTATCAAAAGTTCGTCGTGAACGAATGGCACATTTAGAATTAGCAGCACCTATTAGTCATATTTGGTATTTTAAAGGTACTCCAAGTAGAATGGGATTACTGTTGGATTTAACACCAAGACAACTAGAAGAAGTAATTTATTTTGCTTCTTATATAGTAATTGATCCAGGTGAAACAGATTTACTAAAAAAACAAATTATATCTGAACGAGAAGTTCGTGAAACTAGAAGTAAATATGGAGTAGGATCTTTTGTTGCGAAAATGGGGGCAGAAGCAATCCGTGATTTACTTGCAGAACTTGATTTAGAAAAAGAACTTAAAGATTTAAGAAATGAACTTAAAGAATTAAGTGAAAGTAATTATAAATCAGGACAAAAAATAGTTAAAATAATTAAAAGAATCGAAGTTTTTGAGGCTTTCAAAAACTCTGGAAACAAACCAGAGTGGATGATAATGACTGTGTTGCCAGTTATACCACCAGAAATTCGTCCGATGGTTCAATTAGACGGTGGACGTTTTGCTACGAGTGATTTGAATGATTTATATCGTCGAGTTATTAATCGTAACAATCGTTTGAAAAAACTTATTGAGTTAAGAGCACCAGGATTAATTGTTCAAAACGAAAAACGTATGTTACAAGAAGCAGTTGATGCATTAATTGATAACGGGCGTCGTGGTCGTCCAGTTACAGGCCCAGGAAATAGAACTCTAAAATCTTTATCTAATATGTTAAAAGGGAAACACGGTCGTTTCCGTCAAAACTTATTAGGTAAACGTGTTGATTATTCAGGACGTTCTGTTATCGTAGTTGGACCTAACTTAAAAATGTATCAATGTGGTTTACCTAAAGAAATGGCTTTAGAATTATTTAAACCATTTGTTATGCGTGAACTTGTAAAACGTGAGTTAGCTAATAACATTAAAAATGCAAAAACACAAATTGAAAGAACAGAAGATCACGTTTGGGACATTTTAGAAGATATTATAAGAGAACATCCAGTTCTTCTTAACCGTGCACCAACACTTCACAGATTAGGTATTCAAGCATTTGAGCCTATATTAGTTGAAGGAAGAGCAATTAGATTACACCCGTTAGTAACAACAGCGTTTAACGCTGACTTTGATGGGGATCAAATGGCTGTTCACGTGCCACTTTCTAAAGAGGCACAAGCAGAAGCAAGAATGCTTATGCTTGCTGCACAAAATATCCTTAACCCGAAAGATGGAAAACCAGTAGTAACTCCTTCTCAAGATATGGTTTTAGGAAACTATTACTTAACTCTTGAAAGACCAGGAGCTGTTGGAGAAGGAATGATTTTTAAAGATGCTAATGAAGCTAATATAGCATATCAAAATGGATATATTCATCTACATACAAGAATTGGTATTTTAGCAAAATCATTCAATAATATTACTTTTACAGAAGAACAAAATAAAAAATTACTTATAACAACTATAGGTAAAGTTATATTTAATGAAATATTACCAGAAGAATTCCCTTATTTAAATGAACCTACTAAAGAAAATTTAGAAGTTTCAACACCTGATAAATATTTTATATCGACAAAAGATTTATCTGAAAATGGGCTTAAACAATATTTACAAAATATTGAACCAGTAACACCATTTAAAAAAGGATTCTTATCAAAAATAATTTCAGAAATATTCAATAGATTCCATATTACAGAAACGTCAACAATGCTAGATAGAATGAAAGACTTAGGATTTAAGTATTCATCAAGAGCAGGTATTACAGTAGGGGTAAGTGATGTATTCGTCTTACCAAATAAATATGAAATTTTAGAAGAATCACAAAAAAATGTTGATAAAATTACTCATCTATTTAGACGTGGATTACTAACAGAAGAAGAAAGATATCAAAATGTAATTGCTCAGTGGGCAAAAGCTAAAGATATTATTCAAGATCAATTAATGGACTCTCTTCCAGCAACTAATCCAATCTACATGATGAGTGATTCTGGAGCCCGTGGTAATGCTTCTAACTTTACTCAGTTAGCAGGTATGCGTGGACTTATGGCTTCTCCGTCAGGACGAATTATGGAAATGCCTGTTCGTTCATCATTTAAAGAGGGGCTTACAGTATTAGAATACTTTATTTCTTCTCACGGAGCACGTAAAGGACTTGCCGATACAGCATTAAAAACTGCCGATTCAGGGTACCTTACTCGTCGTTTAGTGGACGTTGCACAAGATGTTATTGTACGTGAGAAAGATTGTGGAACTACTCGTGGATTAAGAGTATCAGCTCTTAAAAACGGAACAGATGAAATTGAATCACTACAAGAACGTTTAGAGGGTCGTTATTCTAAAGAAACTGTTGTAAATCCAAATACGGGAGAAGTAATAGTTTCTGACGGAGAGATGATTACACTAGATAAAGCAAAAGAAATTGAATCAGCAGGTATTGAAAGTGTAGTTATTCGTTCAGCGTTTACTTGTAACAGCCGTCACGGAGTATGTGAGAAGTGCTATGGTAAAAACTTAGCTACTGGAGAAAAAGTAGAGGTTGGAGAAGCAGTAGGAACTATTGCTGCTCAATCTATCGGAGAACCAGGAACACAGCTTACGATGCGTACTTTCCATACTGGAGGTGTTGCAGGAGCCGACATTACACAAGGTTTACCTCGTATTCAAGAGTTATTTGAAGCGAGAAATCCAAAAGGTAAAGCACTAGTTTCAGAAGTAGACGGAGTAGTTACAAAAGTAGAAATTGATATTAATCACGTAAGAAGAATATATGTAGTTAGCGATATTCAAGAAGAGAGAGAATATCAAGATTATGGAGCTAGTCGTATTCTAGTTAAAGAAGGTGATAGAGTAGCTCGTGGTCAAGTTTTAACAGAAGGTTCAATAGAACCTAAAGAACTATTATCAATTGCAGGAATACAAAGAGTACAAAGTTATTTATTAACAGAAGTACAAAAAGTTTACAGAATGCAAGGGGTAGAAATCAGTGATAAGCACATTGAAGTAATGGTACGTCAAATGCTTAGAAAAGTTAGAATTATTAATGCAGGAGATACAGATTTATTACCAGGTTCATTAGTAGACATTCATAAATTTACAGATGAAAATGCTAAAATTTTAGCAAAACGTGGAAATATGGCTACAGCAAAACCTGTGATATTAGGTATTACAAAAGCGTCCCTAGAAACAGAAAGTTTCTTATCAGCAGCTTCATTCCAAGAAACTACAAGAGTATTAACAGATGCTGCAGTTAAAGGAAAAGTTGATAAACTAATGGGATTAAAAGAAAATGTTATTATTGGTAAACTTATTCCAGCAGGAACAGGTATGGCAAGATATAATAATGTTGAAATAGATCATTTAGATGTTGAAAAAGAAACAGTAGAAAATACTGAAGAAATCTCAGAAGAAATTGTTTCTTAGTTATTGACAAAAAAAATAAAATTGTGTATAATTACTAACGTTGAATACAAAAGTAGAAGCACCCGTTTCTCACCTACTGACGAAAGAGTTACTAGGTTAGTAAATAGTTGAATTATATTATTTATGGGCTGGGTGTGCTATGTACATCTAGCTCATTTACTTTTAGTATTTAATAGAATATAAATGGGAGGTGCTGGTCATTAGTAAAGATACTGCACAAATAAATGAGGGTATTAAAGCGAAAGAATTTCTTTTAATAAGTCAAAATGGAGAACAATTAGGTGTAAAAACAAAAGCAGAAGCATTACAAATAGCAGAAAGATTAAATCTTGATGTAGTATTAGTTGCACCAAATGCGAAAACTCCAGTTGCTAAAATTATGAATTATGGTAAATTTAAATTTGAGCAACAGAAAAAAGAAAAAGAAGCACGTAAAAATCAAAAGATTGTTACAGTTAAAGAGATACGTCTATCACCAACAATTGATAAACACGACTTTGAAACAAAATTAAAAAATGCTAAAAAGTTTTTAACTAAAGGTGACAAAGTAAAAGTATCTATTCGCTTTAAGGGTAGAGCAATTACCCACAAAGAGATTGGACAGAAAGTTTTAGAACAATTTTCTAATGAAGCTAGCGAAATAGCAACTGTCGAACAAAAACCTAAAATGGATGGACGCAGTATGTTTTTAGTGTTAGCACCAAAAAAAGAAAAATAAAGGTTTAATATAGGAGGAATTTGATAATGCCAAAAATGAAATCTCACCGTGGTTTAGCAAAACGTGTGAAAAGAACAGCAAGCGGAAAATTAAAAAGAAGCAGAGCTTATACATCTCACTGGTTTTCTAGAAAAACTACAAAACAAAAACGTCAACTACGTAAAGCATCATTAGTATCACGTGGTGATTACAAACGTATTAGAACTTTATTACTAAAATAGTATATTAACATAATAAAATTGAAATTATTTTATGTATTTGTAAGGAGGAATTTGATATGCCACGTGTTAAAGGTGGAACAGTGACTCGTCGTCGCCGTAAAAAGGTTTTAAAATTAGCTAAAGGATATTTTGGTTCTAAACATACATTATTCAAAGTTGCTAAGCAACAAGTAATGAAATCAGGAATGTATGCATTTAGAGATCGTCGTCAAACAAAACGTAACTTCAGAAGATTATGGATTGTACGTATAAATGCAGCAGCAAGATTAAATGGAATTTCTTACAGCAAATTAATGAACGGATTAAAAGTTGCAGGAATTACTATTAATAGAAAAATGTTATCTGAATTAGCTATTCATGACGCAGCTACATTCACTACACTTTGTGAACAAGCAAAAGCTGCTTTAAATAAATAATCATTTAGTTAAGAGAATTGTCTTAGGCAATTCTCTATTTTATTGTTAATTTTTAAAAATAATAAATTTAAAATTCTGCTTTTAAAATATAAAATATTAGAAAAGTAGAATAGAAGAATAAGTTATGAGAAAAAGCTCATAACTTTTTTATATAATGTATAATAATTTTGTAATAAATTAATTTAATAGTTAATAAAAGTTAGCGTGTAATATATTTATTTTGTTTTAAATTATTGATATAGCTACTTTTATATGTTATTATATTTTAGAAATATAAATTAAGGAGTAATATTTATATGTATATATCTATTGCGATAGATGGACCTGCTGGTTCTGGAAAAAGTACAATTACTAAAAAATTAGCAGAGCAGTTAAATTATAATTATGTAGATACGGGAGCTATGTATCGTGCTTTAACGTATAATTTTATTGTTAATAATTTAACAGAATTAGATGAAGAAAAAATAAATATTATTTTAAGTAACACAACTTTTAAAGTATATTTTGATAATTTTAAACAAATTGTTGAAGTTAATGATGAAGATGTTACTGATAAAATTAGAACACCAGAAGTTTCTAATTATACTTCTCTATTTGCTCAAAGCAAAAATGTTAGAAATTTTTTAATTAATATTCAACGTGATTTAGCTAAAGAAAATAATGTAATTATGGACGGGCGTGATATTGCTTCTGTAGTTCTTCCAAATGCGAATGTTAAAATATATTTAACTGCTTCTGTAGAAGAAAGAGCAACTAGAAGATATAAAGAATTATTGCAAAGTGATAGTTCATTAAAAATTGATATAGAAGAAATAAAAAAATCTATTGAAGAACGTGATTATCAAGATAAAAATAGAGAGATAGCACCATTAGTTTTAGTTGATGATGCTATTAAAGTAGATACTACTAAATATAGTATTGAAGAAGTTGTAGAAATCATAAAAAAAATAATTTTAGAAAAAGTTAGTTAGAGGTATTTAGTGGAAAGTATAGTGAAATTTTTATTAAAAACATATTACAGTATATTTTTTAAAATTACTATTGTAAATAAAGAAAAATTGGAAAATGCTAGAGGAGTAGTTGTGTCTGGTAATCATCTTAGTTTACATGATCCAATATTATTATTTGCATTTTTTAATAATAAAATAAGATTTATTGCTAAAGAAGAGTTATTTAAAATACCACTAATAAAGACTATATTAAAAGCTGGAAAAATAATCCCTGTAAAAAGAGGTACTTTTGATAGAGCTGCAATAAATAATTCTGTTACAGCATTAAAAAATGGAGATAATGTTGGTATTTTTCCAGAAGGAACTAGAAGTTATGATAAAGATTTAAAATTAGGAGAATCTCATAACGGAGTTTCTTTAATTTCAACTAGGGCTGCTGCTAATGTTCTTACATTTGCAATAATTCCAGAAAATAGTTTTAAATTATTTTCTAAAATAAAAATTGTTATTGGTGAGGAAATTAATACGACTGCACTAAAAGAACAGGGTTATAAGCATGATGAAATAACAAAAGTTATTATGCAATCAATAGAAAAAATTATTGAAAGAGAGAGATAATATGTACGAAAAAACTATAAAGTTTAAACTAGAAACAAAATTTTTTAATGAATCTGGATATTTAGATAATAAATATATTTATGATTGGCTAACTCTTGCTAGAAAATATTTTTTAAGTAGTTTAGGTATTAATGTAGATTCACTTATTGATTATGGCTTTTATTATGCAGATAATGAAATAAAAATTTCTATAAAAAATAATATTAGATTTGATAGTAAAGAGTTATTTATAAAAACAGTATTAGAAAAACATAGTGGTATTAAATCGGTATTTTATTATGAAATATATGTTGATGGAAATTTAATAATAGGTGCAACATCTTCTCACAATATATTACGTTCTGATAGTGATAGAGCTGTAAGGATGGATAGATATTTACCAAAATGGGATCAAATATTAAAAGATGTAGTTAATAATGCTTTATAATTTTAAACTTAGTAATAATTTTTATTACTAAGTTTTATTTGTAAAAGTATTTAATAATTAATTTAAAGATACTATAGTTAGTGAAAGTAGGAATGAAATGAAAAAAATATATATTTGTCATACGTTATACCATTTATTTATAACACTATGTAAAATAAACGAAAAAGAAGAAAATACAATTTCAATAAACGAAGTATTGACTTTAGAAGATGAAAAAAAGATAAATTGATAAAAAAATATAGTGTTAATGTAATAAAAGAAACAGAATTACAATTATCTGATTACAATGAAGTTTTCATATATAATGATTGGACAATTATTGGTCAATCAATGAGAGATAAAGGAATATTTTATAATTTGATAGAAGATGGATATGATTATTTTACATATTATAATAAAGAAATGTTATTAAATTCTCAAGAAAATATAAATTTAGATTTAGCCCATTGGGGATATAGTAAATACTGTAAAACAATAGAAGTAAATAACATAAGCAAAATAAAAGAAGATTGTAGAAGTGGAAAATTTATAGAACTACCAAGAAAACAGTTGATAGAAAATCTTGATAGTAAAAAAAGAGAAATGCTATTTGATATATTTAATATACCTGAAAATAAAAGTGAAGCAAAAAAGATATTAATATTAACTCAACCATTATTACAAGACATAGCAGAAGAATGTATAACTAATGATGAAGAACAAGTAAAATACTATGAAGAAATAATAGATAGCTATAGTAAAGAAGAATATGAAATTTATTTAAAAATACATCCTAGAGATAAAGTAGATTATAGGGATTTAAAAGATAAAGCAAAATTTTTAGAGAAAAATGTTCCTATTGAAATATATGAAATGTTAGGTGGTTATTACTTTGAGATAGGGATAACACATTCATCAACAGGTCTTGATTATTTATCTTGTGTGAATGAGAAAATTTTTATAAAAAATTTACGTAGTTGATTTTTGAATAAAA
>CAMBPW010000016.1 GCA_945869755.1 uncultured Gemella sp. | reverse complement strand
TTTTTTAAAAGTGGGTTCTCATATAAATGTATTAAATCTGATAATAAAATCGCTAATCTACTACTCAAAGCGAAAGATATTATATAACCTAATAAAGTTGTTACTAAACTAAATAGTTGTTTTATAAAACCTGCTCTATAACCCATATATGTTCCTAAAAAAAGAACTATAATAATTATTATATCAACCATAATTAACCTTTCTAAAATTAATAGTGATAAATAATTTATCACTATTAATTAAAAATATTACTCTATCCCTATTATATATGGATATACTGGCTGGCCAGATTCAACAATCTCGACTTCAACATCAGAAAATTTATCTTCAATTAAATTTTCAATGAAATTAGTGGTATCTTCTGTACTATCTTCACCTAAATATAATGTAATAATTTCTGAGTCTTCTTCAATTGATTCTACTAATAATTGTTCTATAGATAATTTTATATCTTCATTTGCACAAATTATTTTCCCATCCAATATTCCCATATATTGAGATTCTTTTATTTCTACACCTTGAATATTAGTATCACGAACTGCATAAGTTACTTCTAATGTCTTTACTGTATTTAAAGTGCTTTGCATATTGTTATAATTTTCTTCTGGTGTTGCATCAGGATTAAATACCATAAGAGCAGCTATTCCTTGTGGTGCTGTTCTACTTTCTATAACATAAACATTTTCTTCTACTAGATCTGCAGCTTGTTTTGCTGCTAATTGAATATTTTTGTTATTTGGTAATATATAAATATTATCTGCATTTACTTCTTTAATTGCTTTCACCATATCTTCGGTAGAAGGATTCATAGTTTGACCACCTTCTACTACAAAATCTACACCAAGAGATTTAAACAAATTACTAAGTCCTGCTCCCATAGATACAGAAATATTAGCAAATTTTGTTTTTTCTTTTATTTCTACTGATTTTTTATTCTCTTCTTTTCTTAGAACTTCTCTATGTTGTTCTCTCATATTTTCAGATTTTATTTTTATTAATTCTCCATACTGCTGTCCATAATTAAATACATCTCCAGGACGTTCAGTATGAACGTGTGTTTTAGCATATTCATTATCAGCTATTACAAGTAAAGAATCTCCAAATTTGCTCAAATCTTCTCTAAATTGTTCTTCATTAAATTCTTTTTTATTTTTATCAAGTCTTACTGTAAACTCTGTACAGAAACCATATACTATGTCTTCTGGAGACATGAAATCCATGCTTCCATGATCATCTTCAAAAGTCATATTTAATATATCTGTTTCTACTTCACTAAGTCCCTCTATTTCTTCTCCTTTTAATGCTGCTAAAAAACCTTGATAAACACAAACAAGTCCTTGCCCCCCTGAATCTACTACTCCTACTTCTTTTAATATAGGTAATAAATCTGGTGTTCTTTGTAAAGAATTTTTAGCTTCTTCTAGTATATTTTCCATTACTTCTATAATGGAACTTGTTTTTTCACTTGCTTTAACTCCCGCTTCTGCAGACTCTCTAGCAACAGTCAAAATTGTTCCTTCTACTGGTTTCATTACAGCTTTATATGCAATATTAACACCATTTTGTACAGCTAATGCAAATTCTCTAGCTGTTATTTCTTCTTTTGTTTCAATATATTGAGATAATCCTCTAAATAATTGAGATAATATAACTCCAGAATTACCTCTAGCTCCCATTAGTAATCCTCTAGAAAAAGATTTTCCTAATATACCTATGTTAGATACTACATTATTTCTAGTTTCTGTTGCTCCAGATGACATTGATAAATTCATATTTGTTCCAGTATCTCCATCAGGAACCGGAAAAACATTAAGTGAATTTATTTTTTCAGCATTTTTTGCTAAATTTCTTGCTCCTAAATCAATCATTTTAGCAAAAATTATACCATTAATTTTCTCCACAATTATACCTCCTACTTGCTAACTACTTTTATATCTTGTATATGTATATTGATATAATCAACTTTTATACCAAGAGTTTTTTCGATTTGATATTTCACTGCTGATTGAACATTGTTTGCTATTACAGAAATTTTCGTTCCATACATAACTATAATGTACATATCTATACTCAACTTTTCATTATCTCTATTTACAACAATACCTTTAGAATAATTTTCTTTTCTTAAAATTTCAGTAATTCCATCTTTAACTTGATTTTTGCTAGCCATTCCTACTATACCGTAGCAACTAACTGCAGATCCTCCTGCAACTGACGCAATTACATCATTACTCACTACAATTGTTCCATAATTATTTTTCATTTCTATTGCCATAACAATTCCTCCTATGTAGTTATAGATAAATTGGTATAGTGATTATTATACATTTTTTTTCTAAAAAATACAAGTAAACAAACAATATTACTAATAATAAAAAGTCAATAATAATTATTGACTTTTTCATATATTATCTTTTATTCAATTCTTCATTTATTTTCATATCATAATATTTATTAATATTTCTTACACTATTCAATTTATTTAAATATATATTTGCTATACTACCTAAAATTATTAATACTAAACTCAAAACTATTAATGAAATTACAACTGCATTTCCTTTTTTTATTTTAAGTTTTTTTACTATTTTCTTCAACATTAGAATCACTACTTTCAGAAATTTTACTATTTTTATTTTTTGATTTTAGTTTCATTATTCTAGTTTTATTATTTCTATCTAAAATTTTTATTACTATTATTTCTTTTTCTAATTCTTTATCTATATACAACTCATATTTTTTTATATTTTCAAGCAACAAAGAAAATCCTTTAGCACTATCTTCTCCTTTATTTCTAGTTTGTTTAAAAATTTTATTTTCTTTAAACACTATAATATGATCTGTGTCTGTTTCATCATTTTCCATATATATTTTATTATTCTTAATATAAACTTTGTTTGAATTTACATATAACTCAGTAGTTTTTTTATGCATCATTGCATATTCATAGTTTGTAAAATCAAGAAATTTTTTTGATATATTAGAAGTTATTTGTAATATTAAAGATAGCAATAATACTGTAATTGATAAAAAAAATAATGATATTATGACTTCTACAAGAGTAAAACCTTTGTTATTTTTTATATTCAATATAATCACCTGTATTTATATTTTTAATATATGCATAAGATTCTGTTATTTTAACTTCATAATTATCTCTAATAAAATATGTACTATCACTGGAATTATTTAATATTTCTTCATATAGCACTTCTTTCATTTCTATTTGATTTTCCATATCAGTAATATAATAATATTCTCTAACTAAATTAGGTATTAAAAATGATAATATTATTGCACAAATTAATAGTGATATTAATGTTTCTATTACAGTAAATCCCTTATTATTTTTCATTTAATGTTACATACCCCGTTTCTAAGTGAATAATTATTTCATATTTACTATGTTCAAACATAACTAAAATTGTATTAGCAATATTAACATTACCTTCTTTATATCTAAATGTTAAACTCCTTGTTCCTGTTCCTGTAATTCCATTTGAGCCAACTGATTTTATTACTTCTTTGTCGTCATAAAATAATCTGTATTTATTTTCTTTTTCATAAAATTGTATAAAATTAGATCTATTATCGTTTAAACTTTTTGTTTGTATCATATAAATATCAGAAACTATTTCATTTACTGCAATTCTTTCTTTATACTTACTATAAGAATTTATAGGATTAAAAGAAAAAATAGATAAAATAATAACTATCACAAAAAGAACTATCGTTACTTCTAAAAGACTAAATCCAGAATTATTCTTGAAGCTCTGCTTTTCCATTAGTTATTACTATCGTTTTCCCATTAGGAGCTTTTGATGCTTTATCAACTGGACCTTCTAAATATCCTTTTTCTACAAGTTTTTCAAAAGTAACATTAGAGTCTTTTTCGTTTATTTCATAAGCTGTAACTTGACTTTGCACAGTTTTTACATATGCTTCTGAACTCTTATTTTTTGCTGTATCAAGATTTTTAGTAATATTTGGAACTATTAAAATCAACAAAATTGCTATAATAAATATTACAATCAACATTTCTATAAGAGTAAACCCGTTGTTATTAGATAGTTTCCTTTTAAGTTTCAATAATGTTTTCATATTTTTACCTCCTTATTGTATTGCATTTGTCATATTAAATATTGGCAATAAAATTACCAGATACAAACCTATTATTATTAATGCAAGTAATAAAAATAATATAGGTTGAAATTTTTTTAAATTTTTATCTATTGATTTTAGTAATGTATCTAACATAATATCACTATACAATTTTAATTCTTTAGAAAGCATACTATTCTTTCTGCCATGTAATATAAATTTTTCTATAGATTCATCAAAATTTTTTATTTGTAATATTGAATTTTCTAATGAATTTCCTAATTCTAAACTGCTAGCAATTTTTTTTGAAAATATTGAAAAATATTTATTATAATTTCTACTGTATATTTCTTCTAATGCTAATTTAATGGAAAATCCACTATTAAGAAATAAACTCAACTCTTGCGAATATTGATAAGAAAAATAATACTTAAAATATTTTCTAAATATAGGTAGCTTTGTAGCAATTTTCAAAAATAAAACTTCTTTCTTTTTATATAAATAAATAACATATAATGTGTATAAAAATATTAATAGTATTAAAAATATTAAAAACTTAGGTAAATAATATAATATTTCAATTAAAATAGATACTTCATTACTTATTGTAAGATTAGCAGTACTATAAATATTCTCAAATTGTGGAATAATTAATATATTAAATATTACTATTAAAGCTATCAATGTAGTTATTAAAATTGCTGGATAACGTATTGTAGTTATAATTTTCTCATATTGATTCTTTTTTATACTAAGATAGTTTTCTACTTCTAAAAGCATAGTTTCTACTCTACCATATTGTTCTGCAAATTTAATTTTACTTATAATAACTTCTGAATATCCTAAAAGTTTTAAAACATATGACAATCTCTTACCTTTATACATTTCTTCTTTAAAATACTTTATAATATCTTCACTAATATTAAACTGAATCATAACTAATTCTAAAGAATCTTCTAACATATATCCATGATTAATTAATTCATACAATCTCTTTATAAAATGTATTCTATCGTTTTTTGAAAGTAATTTTTTAATATCCCCATTTCTCTTTCTCATCATTAGTTATAAGTCCCCTATTAAATATATCTTCAAATTTTTCCTTTAAAGGTTTATAATCTGTATTCAAATTATTAATATAATTATTAATAGAATTTTTATCTAAAATTTCTGTTATTAATTCTCTTCCATTAACTGTTTTAACAAGTCGTTGAGATATTATACATACTAATGTCTGCTTTAAATCTTCTATACAAACACCTAAATCTTTTAGTCTATTAATAACTCCTATTGAATCTTCAGCATGTATTGTAGTTAAAACTAAATGACCAGAATATGCTGATGTTATTAAATATTGAGCTGTTAGTGAATCTCTAATTTCTCCTACCATTATTACATCAGGATCACATCGTAATATTGATTTTAATGCATTATCATAATTAATACCTGCTTTTTTATTTACTTGCATTTGAACTATCGAATCAATATTTTTTTCTACAGGGTCTTCTATAGAAATAACTTGTTTGTTTTCTTTTGCTATATCTATAGCTAACTTATACATCGAAGTAGATTTTCCACTACCAGTAGGCCCAGAAAAAATTATTATTCCGTTAGCTAGTTTTATTAATGATTTTATTTTTTTTATATCATCTTCAAATATGCTATATTGAACATCATCAATTTCATCAGTAAATATTCTTACAACGCATCCTTCAAAAATTTCGTTTAATGGTAATGTTGAAACTCTTAAATAATATTTTTTTTCATTTAAAATATATTCAAATCGCCCACTTTGTGGTGTTTTATTTAATGAAATATCAATATTAGCATTAAATTTTAATAGTGAAATAATAGATTCTACTTCATTATTGTTAAATTCTTTATTTTCTATTAAGTTTCCTAACACTCTAAATTTTATTATTGCTTCTCCAGATAACTTAGGATATATATGTATGTCACTAGCATTTAATTCAATACCTTTTTTCAAAATAACATTCATTAATTCTTTAACTTCTAAAGTCAAATTCATCACCCACCTAACAAAAAAGAGGACTAATGCCTAGTCCTCTTTTGAAATAATAATATAAATACATACTAACTAAGCAAAAATAATTTATTAAATTATTTTATAGATAGTCTATAACCTTTGATTCTTCGTGCAATTTTCATTATTAAATCTAAATCATCTGCATTTAAAAATGAAATTACAGATAACAATTCTTTGTTATACTCTTCGTTATTTACATTATTATTAATTATTTTATCATAACCAACCAATTCATCTATTGAAACCTTATATAAATTAGCAATAGAAATTAACATTTTTATATTAGGTTCATTTCTTCCATACTCCCAATTTGCATAAACTCCGTGTGATGATAACCCTAGCTTTTGAGATAAATAAAGCATAGAATATCCATAGTCTTTTCTAAATTTTTTTAAATTTTTTGATAATACTAGATTTTTTTTCATTTTAATCTACCTCCCTATACGATTATTATATAATTTTCTAACAATAATTGCAAAGGATTTCCTATAAAAATAACAACCTTTAGTAATTTTTTTTCTCAATAGTATTTATTTTTATATTTTTTAATAATTCTCTATAAACATAACTTGCTGCAATAAGTCCTGCAACAGATGGACAAAATGCATTAGAAGACGGTGGGCTTTGTGTTTTTCTAATATCTGAATTGAAATTTCCAATTTTTTCAACATATTCTGTTTTTGTTACAAGTGGACTTTCCGTAGAATAAACAACTGGAACTTTAGCTGTAATTCGATGTTTCTTTAATTTTAATCTTATCACTTTTGCTAATGGGCATACAGATGTTTTTGATATATCTGCTATCTTAAATTTAGTAGGATCAATTTTGTTAGCAGCACCCATAACCGAAATAAATTTTATTTTATTTTTAATACAATGCATTATTAAATGAATTTTATATGTTACAGTATCACAAGCATCTATTACAAAATCTAAATTTTCTTCAAAAAATTTCTCATAAGAATTTTCAGTGTAAAAATCTTGAATTGCAACAACTTTACATTCTGGGTTAATATCCAATATTCTCTTTTTCATTTCTTCTACTTTACTAAAACCTACCGTTTTAACTGTCGCATGAATTTGTCTATTTACATTAGTAATATCAATATTATCCTTATCCATAATTACTAATGTTCCTACTCCTGAACGTGCAAGTGATTCAACTGCGAATGTACCAACTCCACCTATGCCTAAAATTCCTACTTTACTATTTTTTAATATATCTAGTCCTTCTTGACCTATTACTAATTCATTTCTTGAAAATTGATGTAACATTAAACTTCTCCTAAAATTTTAAAATAAAAAATGACTTAGCTAACTAAGTCATGAAAACCAAAGTACCGTAGAAACTCACAATGATTGGTCCTGATATAATCAGGTGGGTACAATAGCTCTGCTTTCTAAGTTCTTTTCGTCACATAAGGAGGAAAAGCATACTATACTAACAAAAGATTTTTGTTCCCTTTTTAAAAGTGTTAGGCCCGAATTAATATGAGCCACACGTATACTTCAGTTATATTTATATTATAGCACAAAGTTAATTTCTTAACAATATTAATACAAATATTATTTTAATATTTTCTTAAGAAATTGTCCGGTATAACTTTCATTAATATTTATTAATTCATCTGGAGTACATTCCGCAATAATTGTACCTCCTCCGATTCCACCTTCTGGTCCTAAATCTATTATATAATCACAACATTTTATAACTTCTAAATTATGTTCAATCACAACAACAGTATTTCCACCATCAACTAATTTTTCAATAATTTTTATCAATCTACTTATGTCGTCAATATGCAGACCTGTAGTAGGTTCATCTAAAATATAAAGTGTTTTTCCTGTTGATTTTTTATATAATTCACTTGCTAGTTTAACACGTTGTGCTTCTCCCCCAGATAATGTTGTGGCACTTTGACCTAATCTAATATATTCCAAACCTACTTCCATCATAGTTTGTATTTTATTTTTTATTTTTGGCACATTACTAAAAAATTCATAGGCTTCTTTTACAGTCATATCTAAAACATCACTAATTGTTTTTCCTTTATATTTAACTTCTAATGTTTCTCTATTATATCTTTTACCATTACAAACTTCACAAGGAACGTAAACATCAGGTAAAAAATGCATTTCTATTTTTAAAATACCATCTCCAGTACACGCCTCACAACGTCCACCTTTTACATTAAAACTAAAACGCCCCTTTTTATATCCCCTAATCTTCGCTTCATTAGTAGTTGAATAAAGATCTCTAATATCATCAAAAACTCCAATATACGTAGCAGGATTACTTCGTGGAGTTCTTCCTATAGGACTTTGATCGATATCAATTATTTTATCAATATTTCCTTCTACTCCTAAAACACTATTTACAACCGAATTATCTATTTCTTCTTTATTTAATATATTTTTTACAGATTTAAATAATATTTCATTTACTAATGTAGATTTTCCACTACCAGAAACTCCTGTTACTCCTACAAATTTTCCTAAAGGTATTTTCACATTTACATTTTTTAAATTATTTAATTGAGCTTTTTTAATTTCAATAAAATTTCCATTACCTAATCTTCGAGTTTTAGGAACTTCAATCTTCATACGTCCAGATAAATATGCACCTGTAATTGAATTTTTATTGTTCATTATTTCATTTGGAGTTCCTACTGCAACAACTTCTCCTCCATGCTCTCCTGCTTTAGGCCCAATATCAATTATATAATCACAAGCTAGCATAGTATCTTCATCGTGTTCAACAACTAATACAGTATTTCCTAAATCTCTCATAGATAACATAGTATTAATTAATTTTTCATTATCCCTTTGGTGAAGTCCAATTGATGGTTCATCAAGTATATATGTTACACCCATTAATTTTGAACCAATCTGTGTCGCTAACCTAATACGTTGTGCTTCCCCCCCTGATAATGTTCCTGAAGCTCTATCTAAAGTTAAATAATCTAATCCTACATCATTAAGAAATTTCAATCTTGATGTTATTTCTTTTAAAATTAATTTAGCTATTGCAAAATCTTTATCGCTAAGATTTATATTTTCAAAAAAGTTGTAACTATCTTTAATTGACATTCTACAAATATCAGCAATATTTTTTTCAGAAACAAAAACTGATAAAATTTCAGGTTTTAATCTCTTTCCCATACAACTTTTACATACGTCTTCTTTTATATATTTAGCCATTGCTTCTCGAGTACTTTTAGTCATACCAGAAATATATCTACGATAAACTATTGCTATTAAACCTTCAAAGTATGTTACTCTAGTTCGTAAAACTCCTTCATCACTTACATATTTGTGTGTTATTTCACGTTCATTATTACCATTTAAAATTATTTCTTGTTGTTCCTTAGATAAATCTTTAAATGGCACTTCCATATTTATTCCAAATTCATCACATACAGATTTAATTAATGATGGATAATAAACAGATGTAGCACTACTAAATAAAGTGATTGCATCATCATTTAATGATAAGTTATAATCAATTAATTTATTTACATCTACAGTCTCGTGCATACCTAATCCATCACATTCTGAGCATGCTCCTTGTGGATTGTTAAATGAAAATATTCTAGGTTCTAATTCTCCTAGCGTAAAATCACAATGTTTGCAACTATGTTTCGTTGAATACAAATATGTTTTTTCTTCTTTAATATCTTCTATTTCAACTAAACCATTATCACCTAAATTTAAAGCTGTTTCTAAAGAATCTGCTAATCTAGTTTTGACCTCTTCTTTTAAAATAATTCTATCTACAATTACACTTATCGTATGTTTTTTATTTTTTTCTAATTCTGGAATTTCTTCTAAGTCGTAATTTTCTCCATTAATTTTAAATCTTATGTATCCATCTTTGGCTAATTTTTCTATTAATTTTTTATGTGTTCCTTTTTTTTCTTTAACTATGGGAGCTATTATTTGTAATCTACTTTTTTCTGGTAATTCCATAACAGAATCTACTATTTGACTTATAGAGCTACTTTCTATTTTGATATTATGATTTGGACAATATATTTTTCCAATTCTTGCATATAGTAAACGTAAATAATCATAAATTTCAGTAACTGTTGCTACAGTAGATCTAGGATTTTTAGAAGTTGTTTTTTGATTAATAGAAATAGCAGGAGAAAGTCCCTCTATTAAATCTACATCTGGTTTCTCAACATTCCCTAAAAATTGCCTTGCATAAGCACTTAAACTTTCTACATATCTTCTTTGTCCTTCTGCATATATAGTATCAAACGCAAGAGAACTTTTCCCACTGCCACTTAACCCGGTAATAACAACAAATTTATCTCTAGGTATTTCTAAATTAATATTTTTTAAATTATTTTCTCTAGCTCCTTGAATAACTATTTTATTTTTTTTCATAAATTAAATTTCCAATCTTTAAATTATATTTTTAAATTGTATCATATTTTGATGTTTTTAGAAATAAAACAATATTGTAATTAAAAAATAAAAACAACTTGAGAAATACTCAAGTCGCTTTTATTTAATACCCCATATCCATATCATATAATTTTTTATATTTTTCATTATTTAAATATAAATCTTTGTGGCTACCTTCCATTTCAACAGTTCCATCTTTTATGAATATTATTCTATCCATATATTCAATTCCATTCAAATGATGAGTAACCCATAATATAGTTTTATCTTTATTATTCTCAAATATAGTTTGTAATAATTCAAACTCTGTTTTTGGATCTAAACCTACAGTAGGTTCATCTAGTAATAGTAAATCATTATTTTGAATAAGTGTTCTTGCAAAAGCTATCCGTTGACGTTCACCACCTGAAAATCTACTTCCAGTTTCAAAAACACTTGTATTAATACCTTCTGGCAAATTATAAATTAAATTTTTAATTTTAGCCTTTTCTAAACTGTTTTCTATTAAATTAAATCCTTTTTCTTCATCATTATTTAAAATTGCTAATCGTAAATTTTCTTCAATAGTCATATCAAATAAATATGGCTTTTGATTTAATAAAGAAATTTTATTTCCTAATAATTTTTCATTAGGCTTATAGCCCATTACAGAAATTTCTCCACTATAATTTTCATAACTTCCTGTAAGCATTTTTATTAGCGTTGATTTCCCAACACCACTTCTACCAAGAATAGCAACTTTCTCACCCTTATTTATTTGAATATTTATGTTATTTAAAACATTTTTATTCCCATCGTAAGCAAATGATACATTTTTAATGTCAATAATATAATTACTCTTAATTTCTTGTAATTCTTCATCATTAATATAATTTTTATTTTTATAGAAATCTTTAACTCTATCAATAGATACTTGATATGCAGGAATGTGAGAAATTGCATCTCCAATCATAACTACAACACTAAGAACAGAAAGAACTATCATACAGAATGATGCGATATAAACATTTTCAATAGTATTATTAATTGTCATTTTACTACAACTATAAATCATAAATACAGCAACTAATCCTGCAAAAATATGAATTGTAACTTCTCTAAAATGAATAAATAATTTTGTTCTATGCTCTTTCTTTAACAACTCATTTTCTTTGTTTTGATAAGATAACTTGAAGATCTCTTCTTTACCTGCCGAAACTAAATCAGTAATACCAAATACAGCATTAGTAAAATCTTTATATAAACCATATTTAGAATTTTTCATAATATGAAAATTTTTCTTAGTAACTAATAAAGAAAAAAATGGAATAACAAAAATTATAAACAACCCAAATATAGTAGCTAAAATAGCATAAGAAGCATCAAAGCCAAACATAACAGTTATAAATACTACATATAATACCAGAGAAATGATACTAGGAAAAATACTTTTTAAATAAATATTTTGCAGATGCTCAATATCTTCAGAAAGTAATCCTAACAAATCACCAGGTTTATACTCTTTTCTTAACCTTAAAGCCATTGGTTCTAAAATAACATATACCTTGCTTCGCATTTTTTCTATAATTTTTAAAACTAAATCATGACTTACTAATCTTTGTATATAATTAAATACAGACTGAGATAAAGAAAATGTTCTTGTTAAAACTGCTGGTATTTGTAACATCAAAATATTTCCTATTTGTAAAGATGCTTTACTGATTAAAAAACCTGAAACATACATAAGTCCAGCACCACTCATAACAGAAAGTAATCCTAAAATTACAATAAGCGACATCGTATTTTTATTCTTCTTTATATCTTCTCTTATTATAGAATTAGTTTTCATTATATACCTCCTGTTAATAATTTCTTAATTTGATTATATCTTTCTGACTTTTTATAATTTTCGAGTTTTTCAAAATCTACTATTTCGCCACTATTCAAATGTAAAATATAATCCATATCATTCAACCAGTGCAATCTATGAGTAGCAATAATTACCATTCTACCTTCAAATAATTTTAACAATTTCTCTTTTATTTCAAATTCAGTTTCTATATCAAGATGACTTGTAGGTTCGTCTAATATCACTATTTCACGATTACTAATTAATGCTCTAGCAATTGCAATTCTTTGAGCTTGTCCCCCACTTAATTCTAATCCACCTTCTCCTATAAAAGTATCATATCCATTATCAAGTGCTTCTATAAAATCTTTTAAACCAACTAAATCACAAATATTTTCAAGTTTTTCATTTTCAACTTCAGATTTTGAATAATATAAAATATTGTTTTTTATTGTATCTGGGAAAATATAAGGAAATTGAGAAATGTAAGAAATTTTACTTAACCAATTTGAATTTTTCAAATCAACTTCTTCATTATTAATTTTAATTTTACCATTAGACTGTTGCGTAAAACTAGATAAAATTGAAATTAAAGAAGTTTTACCACTTCCACTATGCCCTACAATACAAATTTTATCATTTTTATTGAATGATAAATTTATATCTTTTAATATTTCATTATTATCTTTTAATAATCCAACATTTTCCAAAGAAATATTTTCTATATTACCAAATATTTTAAATTCACTTGTATATTTAGGTTTTAAATTAATTATTTTCATTATTTCTTCATAAGCAACTTGCCCATTTAATGTTGCATGATAGTCAGTAGCAGCTTGTTTTATTGGCAAGAAAAATTCTGGTGCAATCAACAATACTGTTAAAGATGGTAATAATAAAGTATCTCCATCAAGTAACAAAATACCTAAACGAACTGCCAAAAATGCTATTGCAAGAGTAGTCAAAATGTCTAATGCAAAACTATTTAAAAAAGCATATCGCAAAGTAATCATTGTACTTTTTCTATATTCTTTATTTTTACTTTCCATAACAGGTAAATAATTTTTACTTATTCCTAAAAATTTTAAACTTTCAATACCTCTAATTGTATCTATGAAATTATTAGATAACAATCTATATTTTTTATATTGTCTGTTTGCCATATCCCTTGCAGTTACACCTAGTAATATCATAAATATTACTATTACTGGTAAAAAAGAAGATATCATAAAAGCTGAAACTTTATCAGTATAAAATATAAATAAAACAACAAATACAGGAATAATTATACTTCTCATTTTTTTTGAAACATTAAGTTCAAAAAAGCTCTTAACTTGACCTATTCCTTCTATAGCTAAAGTTACAGATTTTCCTGTTCCTTCTTTTTGAGCAAAATCTGCTCCTAGTAATAAATAACTTTCTAAAAGTTCAGAACGTAATTTTTTTTCTAGTTTAATTGCTTCTTTTTCAGTAAAATATTGTTGTAAATGTAAAAAAATTGTTCTAAACAAATATCCTATAAAAAATAAAATTGAGTTCATTAATATATTATAATTGCCATTAAACAATGAAACTATTGCTTTAGCTAAAGAGGCAGCTTGTAAAATAATACAAACTGCCTCAAATATTGATAATATAATTAATGTAATACTCAAACCTTTAGGTATAGGAAGATTAATTTTATTCTTCCGAGTTCGAGTTTTTTTTACCATTAACTAATACTCCAATTCATCATTTTTCTTAAGTCTTTCTCTAAATACATAGTAAGACCATACTTGATAACCTAAAACAAATGGTAACATAAAACATGCTACTATTGTCATAAGTTTTAATGTATACATTCCACTCGCAGCATCATATATGAATAACGATTGTGATACATCATCACTGTTAATAATTGCTCTAGGGAATAATCCTACAAAAACACTAAGTGTTAAAAATCCTAAAGTTGCTGATGTTGATAAAAATGCTTTTAAATCTTTTCCTTGCTTATTTAAAACAAATGACACTACAAAAAATACTACTGCAACTAGTGCTAATACTAATCCTATGTAATAGTTATTTACAAATATATCTGTCTTAAAGAAAGCCCACACTGCAAATACAAGTGTAACAACTGCAGTTGGTAAAAATAGTAACGATGAAACTTTTTGTGCACCTTGACGCAAATCACCTTCAGTTTTTAATACTAAAAACTGTGCTCCATGTACCAACATTAATAACAACATCATAATTCCACCTAATACTGTAAAAGGTGAAAGTAATCCAAAGAATCCTTCAGTTAATGATTTATTTTCACTAAGTTTCGCACCTGTCATAAAATTAGCGACAGCTACTCCCCATAAAATTGGAGGTAAAATACTTCCTATTAACATTGCATAATCACAAGCTTTTATCCATGCTCTATTATCTCCTAATTTCCCACGAAATTCAAATGAAACACCTCGTAAAATTAATGCAACTAACATAAGAACAAATGCTATGTAATAACCACTAAATAATTTTCCGTACCAGATAGGAAAAGCTGCAAACATTGCTCCTCCACCTGTTAGTAACCAAACTTCATTGGCATCCCAGAAAGGACCAATAGTGTTAAAATAAACACGTTTTTCTAAGTCATTTCTTCCTAAAAGTTGTGATAAAACTCCTACTCCAAAATCATATCCTTCTAAAATAAAGAAACCTGTAAATAATACTGTTATTAAAACAAACCAAATATTAGGTAATGCTATTGACCAATCCATACTATATTACCTCCCCTACAGTTGATTCTTTTTTCTTCATCATATATCTAAATAGCACAAACTGTGCAATTCCTAAAATAGTATATAATCCACAAAATACTATTAATGAGAATAATACAGATTCTGCTGCAATAGGTGAAACCCCTGCACTAGTTGGCATTAT
>CAMBPW010000015.1 GCA_945869755.1 uncultured Gemella sp. | reverse complement strand
TTTAAACCACTTTATGCAGCAGGTATCTGTTTATTAGCTAATACTGCACCAGTTGCGTTCGGAGCGGTAGGAGTTCCAGTAACAGCGATTGACGGATTAGCTACTTATGCTAACGGTACACCAATTACAGCAGTTGAAATAGCTGCAATGATTGGACGTCAGTTACCAGTTGTTTCATTATTTGTGCCATTCTATTTAGTATTCATTATGGCAGGATTTAAGAAAGCAATAGAAGTTTGGCCAGCATTATTAGTATCTGGTGGTTCTTTCGCACTTGCACAATATGTAAGTTCTAACTTTATGGGACCTGAGTTACCAGACATTCTATCTTCATTAGTTTCATTAATAGCAACAGTTGCTTTATTACAAGTATGGAAACCAAAAACTACTTGGAAATTTGAAGGTGAAGAAGTTAAAGAAAATGCCGAAGCTCCAAAACATTCTGTTAAAGATATTTTTGTAGCATGGTCACCATTCGTAGTTTTAACAGGTATTATCTTTGTTTGGACAATGAAACCGGTAAAAGCTATCTTTAAAAACTTTGCACTTAATGTTGAAGTTCCATTAATTCATAATAATATTGTGAGTTCAATTTCACAAAAACCAATTGCAGCAATATTCAAATTAGATATTATTGGTGCAACAGGAACATCAATTTTAGTAGCAGCATTTATTACTAAATTTATAATTAAAATTTCTTGGGGCGAAATGTTCAAAACATTTGTTGAAACTTTCAATGAAATTAAGATTGCATTATTAACAATCTGTTTTGTAGTAGGATTTGCATATGTAATGAACGCATCAGGAATGACAAATACATTAGGAAGTGCCTTAGCAGCAACAGGAAAATCATTCGTATTCTTCTCATCTGCATTAGGATGGACAGGGGTATTTATCACTGGTTCAGATACTTCAGCAAACTTACTATTCGCAAAATTACAACAAGTTACAGCACAACAAGTTGGAATGGATCCATTATTAGCAGTTGCAGCTAACGCATCTGGAGGGGTTACTGGTAAGATGATTTCTCCACAATCTATCGCAGTTGCAGCAGCAGCGGTTGGATTAGTAGGTAGAGAAGCTGAATTACTTAAATTTACAGTTAAACACAGTATAATATTACTATTAATTATCTGTGCTATCGTTGCAGCACAATCAACAGGATTATTATCTTGGATGATTCCAGTGCACCCATAAAATTAAATAATTAATTTTACTATCTGGAAGTAATAAAAATACTTTCAGATAGTTTTTTATTTTACAATTAATATAAGGTGTGGTAATATTGTTTAGTTAGAAAATTAATTAGGAGAAAATGATGTCTTTAAAAATTAGAAACGATATTAGAAATATAGCGATTATTGCTCACGTTGACCACGGTAAAACTACATTAGTAGATGAATTATTAAAACAATCTGGAATATTTAGAGCAAATGAACACGTAGAAGAACGTGCAATGGATTCTAATGATTTAGAAAGAGAACGTGGTATTACAATTTTAGCAAAAAACACGGCTATTGATTATGCTGGAACTAGAATTAATATATTAGATACACCAGGACATGCTGATTTTGGTGGAGAAGTAGAACGTATTATGAAAATGGTTGACGGTGTTCTTTTAGTGGTAGATGCTTATGAAGGAACTATGCCTCAAACACGTTTCGTATTAAAGAAAGCTCTTGAGCAACATTTAAAACCGATAGTAGTAGTAAATAAAATTGATAAAGATTCTGCAAGGCCAGAAGAAGTAGTAGACGAAGTTATTGATTTATTTATTGAGTTAGGTGCAGATGATGAACAGTTAGAATTCCCTGTAGTTTATGCTTCTGCAATTAATGGTACTGCTTCATTGGATAGTAATCCTCTAAATCAAGCTGAAAATATGAAGTGTCTTTATGATACAATTTTAAAATACGTACCAGCACCAGTAGATAATAGTGAAGAACCTTTACAGTTCCAAACAGCACTATTAGACTATAATGATTACGTTGGAAGAATTGGAATTGGTCGTGTATTTCGTGGAAGTATGCGAGTTGGAGATGCAGTTACACTTATGAAATTAGATGGAAGTACAAAAAATTTCCGTGTAACTAAAATTTTTGGATATTTCGGACTTAAACGAGAGGAAATAGAAGAAGCAAAAGCAGGAGATATAGTTGCAGTAAGTGGTATGTCTGATATTAACGTAGGAGAAACTGTTTGTCATGTTGATAATCAAGAAGCTTTACCAGTGTTACATATTGACGAACCAACATTACAAATGACATTTTTAGTAAATAATTCTCCTTTTGCAGGTAAAGAAGGTAAATTTGTAACTGCAAGTAAAATAGAAGATAGACTAATGCAACAATTAGAAACGGATGTATCTTTACGTGTAGAACAATCAAGTAGTGATTCTTGGGTAGTTAGTGGTAGAGGAGAATTGCATTTGTCGATTTTAATAGAAAATATGCGACGTGAAGGTTTTGAGTTACAAGTTTCTAAACCGGAAGTAATTATCCGTAATATTGACGGAGTAGATTGTGAACCTATTGAGAGAGTTCAAATAGATACTCCTGATGAATCAGTAGGAGCAGTTATAGAATCTATTGGTCAACGTAAAGGTGATATGGTAGATATGCAAGCAGATGAAAATGGGCAGACACGTTTAATATTTAATGTACCTGCACGTGGACTTATTGGATATCGTACAGAGTTTATGTCATTAACAAAAGGATATGGAATACTAAATCATACTTTTGATTCTTATCAACCTATGCAAAAAGGTCGTGTAGGTGGTCGTCGTAATGGAGTATTGGTTGCACAAGAAAATGGACAAGCAACTGCGTACTCAATTTCAAGTTTAGAAGATAGAGGTATCGTATTTATAGAACCAGGAACAGATGTTTATGGTGGAATGATTGTTGGGGAAAATAATCGAGAAAATGATTTAACGGTAAATATTACAAAAGCAAAAGCTCAGACAAACGTTCGTTCTTCGACAAAAGACCAAACAGTTACATTGAAAAAAGCAAAAATAATGACTCTTGAAGAAAGTTTAGAATATTTAAATGATGATGAATATTTAGAAGTAACACCAGAGTCAATTAGATTACGTAAAAAGGAATTAGATAAATCAGCAAGAGAAAGAATTGCTCGTAAAGCAAAATATGCAGAAGAGTAAATTATTAAGAATTTAGCTGATAAACTAAATAAATATATAAATACTTAGATATTGTGATTTATTAGTTTTGAAATTTTTGTTTTTTAAAAATTCTTTACAAGTTTAATATAATGTGTGGGAGTAGCTCGATGAAATCAATTTTTTGAAATTATGATTTTTGAGTTATTCCCATTTTTATAATACGAAAATAGTAATTATAAATAGTTGTAATAAAATATAAATATTTTATTTGTCAAATTAAGTCAAACTACTAGAAAAATTTAGTGAAAAATGTTATAATTTCGTTAATATTATTAAAGGAGAATTTTATAATATGATGATACCAGGATTTTACGGAATTTCAGGAACTTATTTGCTTTATTTAGCACTTATAATGTTAATTCCATTATGGGCACAATTTAAAGTAAAAGGAACTTATAATAGATACAAACAAGTTAGAACTTTGTCGGGATTAACAGGTAAAGAAGTAGCAGAAGCAATTTTACAAGCTAATGGAATAACTGATGTTCGTGTTGTAAGAGGAGAGGTGGAACTTTCAGATCATTATAATCCAAAAGAAAATGTAGTAGTTCTTTCTCCGATAGTTTATTCACAACCGACAGTTGCATCGGTTGCTATTGCGGCACACGAAATTGGACATGTAATCCAAGATAAAGTAGCAGATTATAAACCTATGCGTTGGCGACACTCATTAGTGCCTTTAGCTAATTTAGGTGGAAATTTATCAATGATTTTAATTATAATAGGATTATCTTTAACGGTTGCTTTAAAACTAGGTGTTGGGATTACTATGGCATGGATTGGAGTATTCTTTATGCTATTTGCAGTTTTATTCCAAGTTGTAACTTTACCAGTTGAATTTGATGCTTCTAAAAGAGCGTTAGAACAAGTAACAGAGTTAGGAATAGTAAACGATCAAGAACATAGACATTGCAAAAAAGTTTTAACTGCAGCAGCTTTAACTTATGTAGCAGCAGCAGTAGTAGCTTTAATGGAATTAATACGTTTTGTGTTTATTATTTTGCAAAGTAGTAGCAATAGAGATTAATTTTATAGAGTTAATAAAAATAGTTAAACAGGATATTTTTGTATCCTGTTTATTTTTTTTTATTTTTATAATATAATATTATAAAAAACAGTAAGGAAATAATTATGTCAGAAATAAAAGTTGAGAGAATAATAACTGATATGGCAGATGAAAATTGTTATATTGTTTATAAAAATGATAGAGGTATATTAGTAGATCCAGGAGCAGGGTTTAAAAGAATACAGCGTACAATAAATAGATTAGTAGTAAATATTGAAGCTATTATTTTAACTCATGCACATTTTGATCATATTGCAGGAGTAGATGAATGTCGTAAATATTACAATGTTCCTGTTTATGTTTCTCCAAAAGAGAGAGATTGGTTGACATCAGGAATGTTGAACTTATCAATTCCATTTGGTTTAAGAGAAGAGATAGTTACGGATTTAGCAGAATTTGAATTTGAAAATTATAAAGAATATACTTTAGCTGATATGACATTTAAAGTTTTACCAACGCCAGGTCATTCTCCAGGAGGACTTTCATTTGATTTTGGAGAATTTATAATTGTAGGAGATGCTCTTTTTAATGGGGGGTATGGACGATATGATTTACCGGGTTCGGATTTTAAAGCATTAAAAAATTCACTACATAATGTTCTTTTTAAATTAGATGATAATAAAATAGTTTATCCAGGTCATGGGCATCAAACTACTATAAAAAAAGAAAGAGATTTAGATTTGATTAGTAGAGAGTTTTAGTGGGAGGTATTATGAAATTTGAAGTTAGCAGAAATTATATTTTTTACTCTTTTTATAGAAATATTTTAATATTAGCAATATTTTCTATTGTATTATTAGTAGCTAATGTTTTTGATTTTAATAAATGGTTTAAAATAGTATTTTTAACTATTGTTATTTTAATAGTTTTAAAAATTATAATAGATTTAATATTGTTTAAAAGATATAAAAAAAATAATTATATATTATTTGAAGAAAATAAATTAATATTTAATAGTAATACTTTTTTTACAATTAATTTTAACGAAGTAATAATACCAACAAAGAATATTTTACATTATGGAATAGTACAAAATATTGTTCTTAAAAAATTGAATTTATATCGTATAGATATTTCATGTGGGTCGCATATTGAAGATTTTTATTTTACAGAAGAAAATGCGAAATTTATTGAATCATTTTTAAAAAATAATATTATTAAAAATAGTGTTTTATTAGAAGGGGAGAGAGTTTAATGGAGAAAAAAAGACTTAGTTTATTCTATTTTTTAACTGATACTCTCAGCGATTATAAAATGTTAGTATTTCTTGTAATAGTTTTTAGAGATATTAAACATAATAAATGGGAATATATTTTATTAATATCTATATTATCTCTATATATGATTTTAAAATTTTTTAATTATCGAAACACTTTTTATGAAGTTACTGATGAAACAATCATTTACAAAAAAGGTATTTTTACTAAAACTGAAAAATATATTAATTTTTCAAATATTCAAAATGTTGATACGACACAAAATTTTTTGTACCAAATTTTAAATGTAGTATCTTTAGATATTAATATAATGTCAGAAACTGTGCAATTACGACCTATAAGTCGTAAAGATGCAAATTTGTTACTGACTATAATAAACAAAAAAGAAATAAATAGAGAAGTTGATTATATTAATAGTGAAGAAGAAGTTGTATCTGAAGAACAAGATATTTATTTGAAGTTAGGTACAAAAGATTTAATGTTATTAGCAATTTTGAAATCACGTATAATTATTACTCTATTTGCTATTTTAGCATTTTATGATGACGTTGCAGATTTAATAAAAGTAATAACGGGAATAGAGCTAAAGTATTATATTGATAATTATAGGGAAAGTGTTATTGCTAGTATAAATAGTATTATATTTTTCATACTGCTATTTTTAGTTTTTCTTTTTGTAATTTCATTTGTTTCTACAATTGTAAAATTCCAAAATTTTACATTAGAAAATAAAGCTGATAAATTAATTTTAAGGTATGGATTATTTAGTAAAAAATCACTTGTAATTAAAAAAGATAGAATACAAAAAGTTTCTATTGAAGAACCTTTACGTTATAGATTTTTAAATTTGGCGACTGTTCGTATTGATACATTATCTAATAATGTTGTAGAAGATATGAGTAATGGATTAAATGGTATAGACTTAATACCAATTTCTAAAAAAGTTTTTGCAGAAACTTTTATTCGTGAAATTTTAAAAATAGATATAGAAAAATATGAACGTGAAAATTATGAAACTATGCCACAAAAAGCAAAATCTATTATGCTTCGCTGGGCAATATTTTATAGTGTATTATTTTTATCTATTTTTATTCCAATAATTTATTTTGTGCCGTTTTTTGAAAGTAAAAGAGCAGAATTTTCTTATGGGTTGATAATTTTTGCTATAATAGCACTTATTTTTAAAGTTAATACGACTATTTTTAAATTTAAAAACACATCATTAGCACTAGGTGAAAATATGATAGTAAGTAATTATACTTCATCATTTGTGAAAGGAAAAAGTTATTTAAAACCAGTAAAAGTAGGAAGTATTGCTATATATAGTAATATTTTTCTAAAAAAACATAATTTATGCCACATATCAGTAAGGTCATTAGGTGGAATATTAAGTGGAGGTATTCATATTAATTATTTTGATAAAAATTATGTGAAAATAGTAGAAGATTATTTGCTAGAAAAAGGGGTAGAAATTTATGAATAAAATATTTGAGAAACAAGAAAATTTTATTGATAAAAAAGCTATATCGCTAATGAGAATTAGTAGAATAATAAGTATTTCTATATTGTACTTAATTCAAATAGCAATAACAATATTTATCTATATAAAATCAGATTACAAATATAAAAATATTTTATATTATTTAATTTTAGGATTTGCGATTCTTTTACTATATATAATTTATGTTTTTTGGAAAACAAAACTAGAACAAAAAAATTATTCTTATACAATAGGGAATTATGGAATAACTATTCAAAGAGGAGTAATAAAAAAAGAAAAAAGTTATATTCCATATAATACAATTCAAAATGTAGACATAGAGCAAGGTATTATAATGAGAAAATATAATTTTTCAAATATAAAAATATCTGCAATAAATCATGTTGAAACTATTAAATTTGTAAAAACAGAATTTTCAGATCAACTAAAACAAAAAATAGTAGAAAATAAAAATAAATACAAATATAAATATTAAATTTGCAAAATAATAAGTACTAAGTAGAGATATAATTACTTAAGGATAGTTATTTATTAATTGCGAAATTTGTTTTATAAAAAAGTTTTTTCAAAACTAATAAACTGTTATGGGAGCGACTTGACAAAAACAATTTCTTTTAAATTGTAATTTTGAGTTGCTCCCTTTTATAATTAATAAAATAACATTGAAAGTAGATAGCGTTGCTTGAATAATTATAATTAAATATGCTATTATAATATTATAAAATAAAGTTGTGAGGTAGTTTTATGATTTATGGAATTGGGTGTGATATAGAAGATATAGAAAGATTTTATTCTTACATAAATAAAGAAAACTATTTGAATAAAATTTATACACAAAACGAAATTTTAGAATTAAACACTATAAAAAATGAACGTAAAAAAGCAGAATTTCTAGCTTCACGCTATGCAGTAAAAGAGGCAATGTCTAAAGCATTAGGAGTAGGAATTTCTGGAGAATTTTCATTTAAAGATATTGAAGTTTACAAAGATGAACTAGGTAAACCATATATTATTTATAAAGATTTTATAACACATATAACTATAAGTCATACTAAAACTACAGCAGTAGCATTTATAATTTTAGAAAAAAGGGAGAAAAATTATGATACAAGATAGACAAACATATTTAAAAGTAGAACTAGACAATATTTTACACAACTACAATGCAATAAAAAGTAGCTTAACTAACAAAGACATTATGGCGGTAGTAAAAGCTGATGCTTATGGTTTAGGAGCAAAAGTTGTAGTAAAATATTTATACGAAAATAATGTACGAATTTTTGGAGTAGCAACTTTAGAAGAAGCACTTGAAATAAAAGAAGTAGCGAATGATAGCTTAATATTAGTTTTAGGTGTTATAAATCCTAAAAATATTCATTATGCAATAGATAATGATATATCATTGTGCTGTCCATCTTTAGATTGGCTAAAAGAAGTAGTAGAGCAATTAAAAACTACTACAAAAAAACTAAAACTACATTTAAAAATTGATAGTGGAATGAGAAGAATAGGAGTATCTACTGAAAAAGAAATAAAAGAAGTAAATAAACTATTAAACAATAATCAAATAGAACTAGAAGGAATATTTACACATTATGCAAATGCAGATGCTGAAGACAATTTTTATGATTTATTCCAAAAAGAACAATTTATAAAATTAGCTTCGCATATAGACAAAAAAGCAAAATATATTCATCAAGAAAATACAGCTGCAACTATGCGTTATGCAAAAGATAAATCAGATTTTAACTTAGTTCGTGTAGGAATTTCACTTTACGGAGCATATCCGAGTAATGCTATAAAATTATGTACAAATACAAAAATAAAAAATGTATCATCACTATTTAGTGAAGTAGTAAGTGTAAAAAAAATAGATTCACATTTAAAAGTTGGATATGGTTGTACATATGAAAGTGAAAGAGAAGAATATATAGCGACAATACCAATAGGTTATCGTGATGGAGTATTACGAACTGCTCAAGGTTATAAAGTGTTAATAAATAACGAGTTGTGTGAAATAGTTGGTCGAGTTTGTATGGATCAACTAATGGTACGTTGTTCAGAAAATGTAAAAGTAGGGGATAAAGTACTATTTTATGGAGAATATAATAACAATACATTGTTAATAAATGATTATGCAAAACATATAGGAACAATACCTTATGAAATGTACTGCATTTTAGGAAGTAGAGTTCCTAGAAAATATTATATTGACGGTAAAGAAACGGAGAACTTTTTATAATGTATGAAAAAATTACAAAAAATTTAGCTACAAAATTAAAAATAAATGATAAATACGTAACAAATGTCCTTAACTTACTAGAAGAAGGAAATACAATAGCATTTATTGCAAGATATAGAAAAGAATTGACAAATTCTTTAGATGAAGTAGCTATAAAGCAAATACAAGACGAATATAACTATTTAAAATCACTAGAAGAAAGAAAACAAGAAGTTATACGTTTAATAGAAGAAAAAGGGCTTCTAACAGAAGAATTAAGAACACAAATTTTAGCACAAGAAAAATTACAACGTGTAGAAGATTTATATAGACCGTTCAAAGAAAAGAAACGAACAAAAGCTACTATTGCAAAAGAAAAAGGATTAGAACCTTTAGCAAATTATATTGTTACATTGCCTAAAACATTAGTCGAATTATCGAAAGAAGCAATTAAATATATAAATGCAGAACACGAAGTAAATACGGAAGAAGAAGCTATTAATTACGCATTAGACATAATAGCAGAAAATATTTCGGACAATGCAAAATATCGTGAATACATATTAGAAAATACGAGAAAATTTGGTCAAATAGTAACTAAAGCTAAAAAAAATGCTGAAGAAAAAGATGAAAACAAAGTTTATATAAACTATTATGACTATGCAGAACAAATATCAAAAATAGCTTCTCATAGAATACTTGCAGTAAATAGAGCAGAAAAAGAAGATGTTTTACGAGTAAGTATAGAAAATGACAAAGAAAGATTGTGTAATTACATTTTAAATTCATTAATATATAAAAAACAAACAGAATTAAAAGAATTACTACTTAGTTGTGTGGAAGATAGTTTTAAAAGATTAATTTTTCCTTCAATAGAAAGAGAATTACGTTCGGATTTAACGAAAAAAGCTGAAGAAGAATCTGTTGTAATATTTTCAGAAAATTTAAAACAACTACTTATGCAATCTCCTTTGCGTAACAAAAAAGTTCTTGGTGTAGACCCTGCATTTAGAACAGGGTGCAAAATGGCAGTAGTAGATGAATATGGAAATTTTGTTGATAAAAGGGTAATGTATCCACATAAACCAGCATCAAACAAAGATATACAAGAAGCACCTAAAATACTTATAGACATTATAAAAAAACATAATATAAACTTAATAGCTATAGGAAATGGGACAGCTTCAAGGGAAACAGAAAGTTTTGTTTATAATACATTAAAAGAAAGTGGATTAGCGATAGAATTTTGTATCGTTAATGAAGCTGGAGCAAGTGTTTATTCTGCAAGTGAAGTAGCAAGAGAAGAATTTCCAGACTTTAATGTAGAAGAAAGAAGTGCTGTTTCTATCGCAAGACGTTTACAAGATCCTCTTAGTGAACTTGTAAAAATAGATCCAAAGTCAATAGGTGTCGGTCAATATCAACACGATATAACACCAAAATATTTAGAAAAAGAATTACAATTTGTTGTTGAAACAGCTGTAAATAGCGTAGGAGTAGACGTAAACACAGCATCAGTATCACTACTTTCATACGTTTCTGGAATAAATAAACAAATTGCAAAAAATATCGTTGAATATAGAAAAGAAAATGGAAAAATAACTACTATAAAAGAAGTAGAAAAAGTACCACGTTTAGGTAAAAAAACTTACGAACAATGTGTAGGATTTTTAAGAGTAATTGATGGAGAAAATATACTAGATTCAACAGGTATTCATCCAGAAAGTTATCATATTGCAGAACAATTATTAACACAATTAACAGTAACTCGTGAACAAATAGGTACAAAAGAATTGGCAGAAAAACTAGAAAAGATTGACGTTAAAAAACTAGCAGAACAACTTTCTTGTGGTTATGAAACTTTAGTAGACATAATAAAAGATTTAAAACAGCCTATGCGAGATATTCGTGATAATTTTGACAAGCCACTTTTAAAATCAGATATTTTAACTATAGATGATTTAAAAATAGGCACAAAACTAAATGGAACAGTTAGAAATATAACACAATTCGGAGCATTTATAGACATAGGTCTAAAACAAGATGCAATGATGCACATTTCAAAAATAAGTAAAAAGTTTATAAAAAATCCACTAGATGTTTTAAATGTAGGACAAATAGTAGAAGTTTATGTAATAGACGTAGATAAAGAACGTAATCGTGTTTCATTATCAATGTTTAATGACTAATAAAAATCTCTCAAGAAATTTCGTTTTCTTGAGAGATTTTTATGCTTTAAAATTTATTAGATTAGTTTTATATAAATTGAAAATAAAACGCTATTCTTCCCTTTTTTATTAATATAGTATATAATTAATAGTACTTTGTTAAAATTTAAGGAGAATTATGGTGAATAAACATAATTACTTACCTAGTATAGACAGTTTGCGTGCTATTGCGGTAATATCTGTTATTATTTATCACGCTAATGCAAATTTCTTACCGGGTGGATTTTTAGGTGTTGATTTATTTTTTGTTTTATCAGGATATTTAATTAGTTCTCTTATAATTAAAGAATATAAAGAAACTAATAAACTTGATTTATGGAATTTTTATGTTAGAAGAGCAAGAAGATTATTACCAGCCGTTTATTTTATGATAACTATAGTTTTAATAATAATGGTTATTTTTAATAAATATCTACTAGAAAAAAGTTATTTAGATAGTTTATTCGGATATATATATACAAGTAATTGGTGGTATATTTTTCATAAGTTAGATTATTTTGATAGTTTTGGATCTATTAGTCCTTTTAAACATTTATGGTCGCTAGCTATTGAAGAACAATTTTATTTAATTTTTCCACTTATTTTTTTAGTTGTTAATTTTAAATCTAAAGGTAAAGAATTGAATAAATATTTCAATTATGTAGTCTATGCTCTAATTTTTATTTCTTTTATTGTACATATATTTTTATTTGATATTACAAATGTTAATAGAGTATATTACGGCACTGATACGAGAGCTTTTGCACTTCTTGTTGGAGTAGTTGGGGCTTTATTTTATCCGATAAGTAAAATGAGCATAAAAGCTAGCGAAAAAATTTCTAAACAATTTTCATTAATTTCAGTAATTGGAATTATTATATTTGTAACATTAATGTTTTTTATAACTGAATATAGCAAGTTTTTATATTATGGTGGATTTTTATTATTTTCTATATTATTTTTAATAATTATTATCACCTCTGGACAGCAAGGTACGTATATCTCAATGGCTTTATCTTTTAAACCATTAGTTTTTATTGGAAAAATTTCTTATAGTTTATATTTATGGCATTTCCCAATATTAGTTTTTACTACACCTGTTTCAGAAATAAATAATTCTAATTTATTTTTTAATGTATTAAGACTTATTTTAGTATTTATTGTAGCCTATGCAAGTTATAAGTTTGTCGAAATGCCTATACGAAAAGTAGGTTTTATCAATTATATTCAAGCTATTATAAAAAAAGTTTTAAAATTGCCTTTGAAATTTAGACGATATATTTTTGTATTTTTAGCTACTATATTTATACTTTTTGTAATGGGAATATTTGGCAAATCAGTTCCATATATTTCAACTGCTTTTGTTAATAATTATGAGAGTAACAAAACTACAGAATTTGTAGCAAATCAAGAAAATGTTACTTCAAATGATGACAATAACGATAATAATAGCAATGAACAAACGTATAATACTAATTTAAAATATGAAGATAAAACTTATAATGAAATATTAGTAATTGGGGATTCTTTATCAGTAGATATCGGGCAAGAAATATTGAATATTTTTCCTGGATCAGTCATAGATGCAAAAGTTAGTAGACAAGTTTTTGAAGCTATACCTGTTGCAAATAATTATGCTAATTTTAATAATTCGCAAACTGCCGTAATATTTTTATTAGGAACAAATGGATTATTTACAGAGCAACAGTTTGATGACTTATTAAAACCTTTTAATAAAAGTGATATTTATTTCGTTAATACTCGAGTTCCTAGAAATTGGGAAAAATTAGTTAACGAAATATTAGAAAATAATAAACATAAATACCCTAATTTAACTATTATAGATTGGTACAAAGCATCTGAAAATCAACCTACATATTTTGCTCCTGATCAAGTTCATCTTGAGGATGAAGGAAAAATGGCACTAACAAATTTAATAGTTAGTAGTTTGAAGCATAATGTTGAAACAGAAGAAATGACTGCGATTAAAAAACAGGAAGAAGAAAAAAGAAAGCTAGAACAACAACAATCACAAGAAAATAATAATGGATAATTAAAATTGAAAATAATTATCTAAAGAAAATTTAATGTCTAAGTTTATTAAATAAAACGTGAAGATATGTGAAAATTATTGAGTAGTGTAGATTTCAAATTATTATAAAATTTGTAAATTATAAGAGATTGCGACTATTACTACTATTAATTTTATATTTTCACGTTTTTTATTTTGTAAATTATTAATTAATTTTAAAATTGTTATTTTTATATTAGAATATTTTAGATTTAAAAAATATTTTCACAATTGAAATAAAATATTTAAATGTGTTATAATAAAAGGTAAATTAATTAAAGTAAGGAATGATAATAATGGAAAAAGTAAGAGTAAGATACGCACCATCTCCAACAGGTAATTTACATATTGGAAATGCAAGAACAGCATTATTTAATTATTTATTTGCGAAACATTACAATGGGGAATTTATTTTAAGAATTGAAGATACAGATTTTAAACGTAACAAAGAAGAAGGAGAACGTAGTCAATTAAAATATATGGATTGGCTAGGAATTGATTATGATGAAGGGATAAAAAAAGAAGGTAAATTTGGTCCATATCGTCAGTCAGAGCGTTTAGAAATTTATCAACAATATGCAGAAAAATTATTAGAAGAAAATAAAGCATATAAATGTTATATGACTGCTGAAGAACTAGAAGCGGAACGTGAAGAACAAATAGCTAATGGACTACCACCACGTTATAGTGGAAAACATGCGAATTTAACTAAAGAAGAGCAAGAAGCATTTGAAAAAGAGGGTAGAAAACCATCAATTCGTATTCGTGTTCCACAAGATAGAACTTATTCATTTGATGATATGGTAAAAGGGCATTTATCATTTGAAGGAAAAGATTTTGGAGATTTTGTTATATTAAAAAATGATGGAGTGGCAACATATAATTTCTGTGTAGCAATAGATGATCATTTAATGGAAATTTCTCACGTTTTACGTGGAGATGATCACGTATCAAACACACCAAAACAACTAGTTGTTTATGAAGCATTAGGATTTGAGCCACCTAAATTTGGACATATGACATTAATAGTTAATGAAAGTAAGAAAAAATTATCAAAACGTGATGAAACTATAATTCAGTTTATCGAACAATATGATGATTTAGGATATTTACCAGAAGCAATATTTAATTTTATTGCACTATTAGGATGGTCTCCAGAAGGAGAAGAAGAAATATTTACACGAGATGAATTTGCTAAAATTTTTGATGAAAAACGTTTAAGTAAATCACCAGCGTTTTTTGATAATCAAAAATTAACGTGGATTAATAATCAATATATTAAAAAACAGCCACTAGAAAGAATAGTAGAAATATCATTACCATTTTTAGTTAAATCAGAAGTAGCTACTGAAGAAGAAATTAAAAACAATAGAAGTTGGTTTGAAAAATTAATATCACTTTACCAACCACAAATGAGTTATGGAGCAGAAATAGTAGAATTAACTAAATTATTCTTCAAGCAAGATTTAGAATTTGGAGAAGAAGAAAAAGAAATTTTACAACTAGATACTTCTAAAGTAGTTTTTGAAACTTTAATAAATAAATTAGAAAATACGGAAGATTTCACGGCTGAAAGTATTAAAGAATTAATAAAAGAAATTCAAAAAGAAACAAGTATAAAAGGTAAAAATTTATTTATGCCGATACGTATTGCAACAACAGGTCAAATGCATGGGCCAGAACTTAATTTAAGTTTAGAATTGTTAGGAAAAGAAAAAGTTATAAATCGTTTAAAAAATGTATTATAAAATTAGTAGTAAAACATTGACAAGTAAAAATAAATAATGTATTATATTTGTTGATATTGTTTATATATCTTCACGAGTAAGCCCCGGAAAACTTAGTCGTAATGACAGATTAAAAACAACATCTTAGGAGGAAATGACATGCGTCAAACTTATATGGCAAAGCCATCAACTGTAGAAAAAAAATGGTATGTAATAGATGCTGAAGGACAAACTTTAGGTCGTTTATCATCAGAAGTAGCTTCAATACTTAGAGGGAAACACAAACCTACTTATACACCTCATATTGATACTGGAGATAATGTTATCATTATTAATGCTGAAAAAATTGTATTGACTGGTAAAAAATTAACTGATAAAATTTATCGTCGTCATACAATGCACCCAGGTGGATTGAAAGAAAGAACTGCTGGAGAAATTTTACAAAAAAATCCAGAAGAACTTTTAGAGCTATCTATTAAAGGTATGTTACCAAAAAATACTTTAGGTAGAGCTCAAGGAATGAAACTTCACGTTTATCGTGGAGCTGAGCACCCACATGCAGCACAAAAACCAGAAAAATATGAATTACGTGGATAATATAGGAGGAAACAATTAAATGGCACAAGTAGAATACCGCGGTACAGGACGCCGTAAAAGCTCAGTAGCACGTGTAAGATTAGTACCAGGAACAGGGAAAATCACTATTAACAATAGAGAGATGCGTGAATACTTACCATTAGAATCTTTAGTATTAGATTTAATGCAACCATTAGAAAAAACATCAACTACAGGAAACTATGACGTACTAGTTAACGTTCATGGTGGAGGATATACAGGTCAAGCTCAAGCAATCCGTCACGGAATTGCACGTGCTTTACTAGAAGTAAATCCAGAATATCGTAAAGATTTAAAACCAGCAGGATTATTAACTCGTGACCCTCGTATGAAAGAACGTAAAAAATACGGTCTTAAAGGAGCACGTCGCGCACCACAATTCTCAAAACGTTAATAGTTGGCATAATGTCAATTTTAAACACCATATCGGTAAATCCGGTGTGGTGTTTTTATTTATATTGCTAAGAAATGAAA
>CAMBPW010000014.1 GCA_945869755.1 uncultured Gemella sp. | reverse complement strand
GTTCTTCTCAAACTGCTGAAGAAGCAAGAAATGGATTGATTGATAACTTTAATTTATCAGAGGTTCAAGCTCAAGCAATTTTAGATATGAGATTGCAAAGATTAACTGGTTTGGAAAGAGATAAAATTGAAGATGAATACAATAAATTAGTAGAATTAATAAAAGACTTGATTGATATTTTATCTAAAGAAGAAAGAATAATTCAAATTATAAAAGATGAATTATTAGAAATAAAAGAAAAATATAATGATAAGAGAAAAAGTGTTATTGTAGAAGGGCAAATTGATGAAATAGAAAATGAAGATTTAATTGAAAAAGAACAAATTGTTATAACACTTTCTTACAATCAATATATTAAAAGATTAGCTGCTAGCACATATAAATCACAAGGACGTGGTGGACGTGGTGTTAATGGAATGACAACAAACGATGAGGATAATATTGAATATATGCTAAGCTGCTCTACGCACGATCACATATTATTCTTCACCGATAAAGGAAAAGTTTATACTCTTAAAGGTTATGAAATTAATCAAATGAGTAGACAAGCTAAAGGTATTCCTATAATAAATCTATTAGAAATAGAAAAAGAAGAAAAAGTAAATTCAATAATAGCTATTTCTGATTTACACGAAGAAAATACAAGTTTAGTTTTCGCAACGAAATATGGAGTAATAAAAAAATCAAATCTTTCTGATTATGCAAGTATAATGAAGAAAGGTAAAATAGCACTTAAACTAGACGAAGGCGATACTTTAATTGATGTTCAAAAAATAACTACAAATAATGATATAATGATTGTTACAGCTGGAGGACAAGCTATCCGAATAAATGAAGAAAAAGTTCGTCAAATGGGTAGAGTTAGTCGAGGAGTTAAAGGTATAACGTTATCATTAAATGATTATGTTATAGGTATGCAAGTAATTAGTCAAGATAAAAAAATATTAACAGTTACAGAAAATGGTATAGGTAAGATTTCTAAAGAAGAAGAATTTAGAGTTACTAATCGTGGTGGAAAAGGTATTAGAGTAGCAAAAATATCTAATAAAACAGGTAAAATTGTTGCTGTAAAATCTATTACAGGTAATGAAGATTTAATGATAATGACTGATCAAGGAATTATTATAAGAATTGATATTTCTATTATCAATACACTAGGAAGAACAGCAACTGGAGTTAAATTAATTAATTTAGTAGATAATCAAAAAGTTGCAACTGTAACACTAGCTGAAAAAGAAGAAATATACGAAGAAGAATAATATTTATATACCACTCGTATTTGCGAGTGGTATGTTATTATAAAAAGTTTAGTCAAGAGGTGATTTTTTTGACAATAAAAAAATTAGAGAGTAGTATAAACAAAGAAATACTAAATGAAGAAATTCAAATATTAACTAATTTATTAATTGAAGCTACTAAAAAAATAACATCAACAGATACATTTGAAAAAATATTATTAATAAAAAAACTTGCTGACAGTTCAAATTATGTAGATTTACATAAAGAAGTGTGTACATTAAAAGAAGAAGAAATTGAAATAGTTTCTAGATTTTTTTCAATACTGCCTCTATTAATTAATATTTCTGAAGATGTTGATTTAGCTTATGAAATTAATTATAAAAATAATATTAATGAACAATATTTAGGTAAATTATCAACTACTATAGAAGAAGTATCAAAAATAAATAACGCAAAAGAATTATTAGAAAATATAAATATTGTTCCTGTTTTGACGGCTCATCCTACTCAAGTGCAGAGAAAGAGTATGTTAGATATAAACAATAAAATTCATAATCTTTTGAGAAAACATAGAGATGTTAAAAGAGGATTAATAAATAAAGATAAATGGTATAACGAATTAAAAAGACACGTTGAAATTATTATGTACACGGATATTATTCGTGAAAAAAAATTGAAAGTAACAAATGAAATAAGTAATGTTATGGAATATTACAATTCTTCATTAATACAAGCTATAACTAACTTGACTATAAAATATAAAAATTTAGTTAAAGATAAAGGTATTAACTTAGAAAATATTACACCTATTACTATGGGAATGTGGATAGGTGGCGATAGAGATGGTAATCCTTATGTAACAGCAGAAACTTTAAAAATAGCTGCAATATTACAATTTGAAGTTATAGTAAATTATTATGAAGAAAAAATAAATTTACTTTATAGAACATATTCTATGTCTACATCTCTTATAAATGTTACAGAAGAACTAAGAAACTTTGCTGAACAGTCTACTGACAATTCCGAGTTTAGAGAAAAAGAATTTTATAGAAAAGCATTGTATGAAATTAAATTAAAATTATTAAATACAAAAATTAATATTTTAGAAAATAAAAGTTTAAACTCTAATAAATATTATAAAAATGCAACTGAATTTAAAAATGATTTATTGTTAATAAAAAAATCTCTTATACAAAATAATGCAGAAGTTTTAGTTGAGGGAGATTTAGAAGAGTTAATTACAGCAGTAGATATATTTGGGTTTTATTTAGCTAGTATTGATATGCGTCAAGATTCAAGTATCCATGAATTGTGTATAGCAGAGTTATTAAAATCAGCTAATTTGGTTGAAAATTACAGTGACTTAAATGAAGAAGAGAAATGTAAAATTCTTATTAATCAATTAACCAACGAACCACGATTATTATCGGCAACAAATAAAGAGAAATCAGAATTGTTAAAAAGTGAATTATCAATTTTTAAAATGGCAAAACACCTTAAAGAATTACTGGGAGAAGAAATAATTAAGCAAAATATTATCTCTCATACTACGAGTGTATCTGATTTGTTAGAATTAGCTGTAATGCTAAAAGAAGTTGGATTAGTAGATTCTAACTATTCAAGAATACATATAGTTCCTTTATTTGAAACTATAGAAGACTTAGATAATTCTGTAAAAGTTATTACAGAATATTTAACGCTAAACACAGTAAAAACATGGATAAATTCAAATAATAACTATCAAGAAATAATGTTAGGATATTCAGATAGTAATAAAGACGGAGGTTATTTATCTTCCGGATGGACACTTTATAAAGCTCAAAGAGAATTATCAAATATAGGTAAAAATTTTGGAATTAATATAACTTTCTTCCATGGACGTGGTGGAACTGTAGGACGTGGCGGAGGTCCTAGTTATGAAGCTATAAAATCACAGCCATTAGGAAGTATAAATAATAAATTAAGATTAACAGAGCAAGGTGAAGTTATTGGTACTAAATACGGAAATAAAGATTCTGCGTATTACAATTTAGAAACTTTAATATCTGCAACTGTAGATAGAATAATTAGTCCGAATGAAAATAATTTTTCTGAAAAATATTATGAAGAAATAATGGATAAAATAGTTTCTAATAGTTATAATGTTTATAGAGAGTTAGTATTTAATAATAATTATTTTTATAATTATTTCTTTTCAGCTACTCCTATAAAAGAAATATCAAGTTTAAATATTGGTTCAAGACCAGCAGCTAGAAAAGTTATTACAGAAATTGGTGGTCTTAGAGCAATTCCTTGGGTATTTTCTTGGTCTCAAAATAGAGTAATGTTGCCTGGTTGGTACGGAGTTGGAAGTGCATTTTATAATTTTATAAATGAAAATAATAATAATTTGAGTATATTACAAAAAATGTATATTGAATGGCCGTTTTTTAAATCATTATTGTCGAATGTAGATATGGTGCTTTCAAAAACAGATATGACTATTGCAAAAGAATATGCTAATTTAGAAAATTATGATAATATTAAAAATATATTTAATATAATTTATGAAGAATGGAAATTAACTAAATATACAATTCTTAAAATTCAAAATCATAAAGATTTATTGGAAGATAATGAATATTTGAAATACAGTTTGAAAAATAGATTGCCATATTTTAATACTTTAAACTATATTCAAATAGAATTAATTAAAAGAGCTAGAAATAATAACAATAGTTCAAAAACACAAAAATTAATTCATACAACTATTAATGGAATTGCTACAGGTCTTAGAAATTCAGGATAAAAGCTAGGTAACTAGCTTTTTATTTTTATTTTGAACAAATAATTTGATATTTTAAAATATGATGATATAATATTTACATTATTTAAATATTAAACATTTATTTAATAATAAAATATAGTGTGAGGTAGATTATGAATAGTAATAAATTATTTAAACCTTATTTGAAATATATTTTTGTATACATTATAATAATAGGTTTTCAAGTATTATTAAATTTATCGATGCCTGAATTAGTAGCATATTTATTAAGAGATGGAGTTTTGCTAGGAAATAAAAATAGTATTTATCAAAATGGTATTTTTATGTTTATTATTTCTATTTTTGTTTTTTTATGTTCAATAATAGGAATACAATTTATGACTAAAATATCATTCACTTATGCTAGAGATTTAAGGTATGAATTATATAAAAAATTTCAATCTTTTTCATCTATAGATATTCAAAAATTAGGAATGTCTTCATATATTACGAGGGTAACTAATGATATTGATCAAGTATCAAACTTTATGACTATAGCATTGTATATTTTAGCGTCATCTCCTGTAACACTAATTGGTGCTACATTTATGTCTATTAGAATAAATTTGAATATTGCATATATATTTTTAACATTAATTCCTATTATAGCTGGGTTAACATTCGTGTTACTTATGTTTATAAATCCTAATATAAAAAATCAAAGAAAATATACAGATAAAATTAATAAATTAATTAGAGAATCAATATTAGGAATTAGAGTGATTAGAGCTTTTAATAAAGAAAGAATAGAAATAGAAAAGTTTGATAAAGTAAATAAAAATTTTTCAGATAGCTTATTAGGTGCTAATAAATATATAGCATTTTTTCCTACGTTAATACCAGTTATAGCAAATTTATCTAGCTTTGCAGTTTTGTTTTTAGGTGCATATCTAATCAATAAAAAAGAATTAAATGTAGAATATTTAATTTCTTTGCAACAATATGGCATGCAAGTTATTATGTCCTTAGTAATGATGTCTTTTATAATGTCAATGCTACCACAAGCTTTAATGGCAAAAAACAGAATTGATGAAATGTTTAATCAAGAAAATATTTATATGGAGTCAATTAGCAGTAAAAAATTAGATAGTATAAATTCTCTTGAGTTTAATAGAGTAACATATAAATTAAATGAAGCAGAATATCCATTGATTAGAAAGGTTTCTTTTAAAGTTAATAAAGGAGAAACTATAGGAATTACTGGGACTACTGGTAGTGGAAAAACTACTATTATTAACAATATAGTTAGGATAGTTAAAGAAACTGAAGGAGAAATTTTAGTAAACGGAGAAAATGTAAATAATTTTAATATAGTTAGCTATAGAGATAAAATCAGTTATGCTCCTCAAACAAAAAAATTATTTAAAGGTACTATTAGAAGTAATATTAAAATAGGAAAAAATAATGCAACAGATGATGAAATAATAAATGCTTTAAAACATGCTGGAGCTTATGAATTTGTTTCAAAATTAGATAATTTTTTAGATGCAGAAGTTGAACAAAATGGAGAAAATTTTTCTGGCGGACAAAAACAGAGATTATGTATAGCAAGAGCATTAGTAAAAGAAGCAGATATTTATATTTTTGATGACAGTTTTTCTGCATTAGATTATAAAACAGAAGCAGAGATTAGAAAAAATTTAGAAGAATACAAAAAAGATGCGATAAAAATTATAATATCTCAAAGACAATCTTCACTTATTTCTGCAAACAAAGTTTTATTGATGCAAGAAGGGGTATTAATAGATACAGGAACTCATTCTGAATTATTAGAAAGAAATTTAGAATATAAAGATATATTTTCACAGCTAGAGGAGGTAGAAATGTAATGAATAATAAAACATTGAGATTGTTTAAATATTTATCAAAATATAAATGGACAATTTTTATTTCTATTTTTTCTACAATAATTGCTGTTATTTGTAGTGCATTTATGCCTAAATATTATGGAGAAGCCACAACTATAGTTATTAATGATTATATATCATATGGAAGAATTGAATTAAGTAATTTATATCCTATATTTAAAACATTATTTATATTATACTTATCATCTATGTTTTTTACATATATAATGCAATATTTATCTGCAAAATTAACAAGTGAAGTAGTTTATAATTTAAGAAAAGATTTAAGAAATAAGTTTGAACGGTTACATATATCATACTACGATAAAAATGAAACTGGTCAAATTATGAGTAGAATCACTAATGATATAACTGTTGTAGGAAATAATCTTGGACAAATAATAAATCAAGTATTACAATCATTATTTACAATATTATTTATTATATTTGTTATGTTTACAATTAATATTTATCTTTCGTTAATAATATTAGCTAGTATTCCTATTTCTATATTAGTAGCTATTTATCAAGGGAAAAAATCACAACCACTATTTAGACAAAAGCAAAATTCGTTAGGAAGTGTTAATTCTCATGTAGAAGAATATTTTACAGGATATGAAGTTATAAATACATTTAATAGAAGAGAAGAAACACTAAAACAATTTGAATCTTTAAATAATGAATTATTAAATAACTCTATAAAAGCAGAAAGAATTTCTGCTAAAATATTTCCTACTTCTCTTTTTATAAACAATTTAACATATATTTTAGTAACAATAATAGGATTTGTACAAGTTTTTAATGGTAGATTAGATATAGGATATGTTCAATCAATGATACAATATACGAGACATATTGGGCAACCTCTAGGAAATTTAGCAAACATATCTTCGTTATTACAATCTACTATAGCAGCAAGTGATAGAGTTTTTGAAGTTCTTGACAACGAAGAAGAATATAATGATGAAAAATTAGTTTTAAATGATGTTAAAGGTGAATTAGAAATTAAAAATTTATCTTTTGGTTATGATAGTGATAAGTTAATATTAAAAAATATTTCTTTCAATATAAAATCAGGAGAAACTGTCGCAATAGTTGGTCCAACAGGTAGTGGAAAAACTACATTTATAAATTTGCTTATGCGTTTTTATGATGCGAAATCAGGAAGTATAAAATTAGATGGAGTAGATATAACCAAGTATAAAAAATCATCAATAAGAAAAAAAATAGGAATGGTACTTCAAGAAACGTGGTTATTTAATGGAACAATTATGGAAAACTTAAAATATGGAAATATTGATGCAACAGATGAAGACATTTATAAAGCAGCAATTAATGCAGGAGCAGATACTTTTATAAGGCAAATGCCAAACGGTTATAATACTGTATTAACAGAAGAATTGGACAATATATCTTCTGGGCAAAAACAATTATTAACTATTGCTAGAGTTTTAGTCGGAAATCCAGATATTTACATATTAGATGAGGCAACATCTAATATTGATAATAAAACAGAAAAAACTATTCAGAGAGCAATGGATAAAATAATAGCAGAAAAAACTTCTATAGTAATTGCACATAGATTATCAACTATAGAAAATGCTGACAAAATAATAGTTATAAAAAATGGAGAGTTATTAGAAATTGGAAATCATAATGAACTACTTTCTAAAAAAGGATTTTATTATGATTTATATAATTCACAATATAATATTTAAAAGTATTATTAAATATTAAATATGTTATTAAATTTAATAGTTGTAAAATAATAATTGTTGATATACATTTTCAACAGTTATTATTTTTTTATTTCTAAATCGTAATAAAAAATAGAAAAAAATTTTTTAATATAGTATAATATTAATGATTTAAAATAGAATGGAGAATAAAATATGTTATCAAAATCATTTGAACAATATAAATTTAAAGAGTTCGTAAATGATGCAATAATTGATTTAGGATTTAAAAATCCTACAAAAATACAAGAGCGAGTTTTTTCGCCTGCATTAAAGAAAAAAAATGTAGTAGGAAAATCACAAACAGGAAGCGGAAAAAGCCATTCATTTTTATTACCGATATTTAGCAAACTAAATATTGAAAATAAAAAAACTCAAAGCATAATTATGGCACCTACAAGAGAATTGGCAAGACAATTATTTGATATGGCAATTCATATAGCAAAGTTTTCAAATGAAGAAATAAAAATTTCATTATTTATAGGAGGTCAAGATTTAACGAGAGATATAGAACGTGTAAGTAATCCACCGCATATTATAATAGGAACACCTACTAGAATATTAGAATTAGATAGAGCAACAGCATTATCAATTAAAGAAGTAGAAACTATCGTTATTGATGAATGTGATATGATGATAGATTTAGGATTTATGGAAGACATTGATAAAATAGCAGTACGATCTTCAGAAAATTGTCAATTTTTAGTCTTTTCAGCTACAATACCTAATCAAATGTCGAATTTTTTAAAAAAATATGTTAAAAATCCACAATATTTAGAAGTTGATAATGCAAATAGTGGAAAAATAACATATACTTTGTTGCACGTTAAAAGTAAGACAAGATTAGAAAAATTGTATGAAATTACAGAAGTAATAAATCCATATTTAGCAATAATTTTTGCAAATAAAAAAACAGAAGTAGAAGAGATTAGCAGTTATTTAATATCAAAAGGATTAAATGTTGGTGTCTTGCACGGAGATTTAACTCCAAGAGAAAGAAAACAAATTCAAAAAAGAATTAGTAATTTAGATTTTACTTATGTAATAGCTAGTGATCTTATGAGTAGAGGAATAGATATTGAAGGTGTAAGTCATATAATTAATTATAATATACCTAATGATTTAGATTTCTTTATTCACAGAGCAGGAAGAACTGCAAGAGCTGGATTAAATGGTGATTGTATTACTATTTATAATAATAAAGATGAAGAAAATTTAAAAACTTTAGAAAAACGTGGAATAGAATTTTTACATATAGATATTAAGGATAATGAATTTATTGAGATAAATGATAGAAATAAACGAGATAATAGACAAAAAATTGTTGCAGATCATAATTTGACAGAAAAATTAAAATCAAGGGTAAAATCTAACAACAAAGTCAAACCAGGTTATAAGAAAAAACATAAATATAAAATGGATAAACTAAAACAAAAAGAAAGAAGAAAATTTGCAAAGAGACAAAATAGAGCAAATAGAGGTAAATAATGACAAATTTAAAAATAGGTTCTCATGTTTCTATGTCGGGGAAAGATATGATGATATCTTCTGTAAAAGAAGCAATTAGTTATAATAGTGATACTTTTATGATTTATACAGGTGCACCGCAAAATACTAAGAGAAAACCACTTGAAGAATTAAAAATTGCTGAAGCAAAAAAATTAATGATAGAAAATAATATTTCTGATATTGTTGTTCATGCCCCATATATTATTAATTTAGGTAATACTGTAAAACCGGAAACTTATGAACTTGCTGTTAATTTTTTAACTTTAGAAATTGAAAGAACTGAAGCCATTGGTGCAAAAAATATGGTATTACATCCAGGATCTCATGTTCAAGAAGGAGTAGAAAAAGGAATAGCTAGTATAATAAAAGGTTTAAATACAGTTATTACACCAAATATGAATACAAACATATCTTTAGAAGTTATGGCAGGAAAAGGTAGCGAATGTGGAAAAACATTTGAAGAGATTGCACAAATAATTGACGGAGTAATTCATAATAATAAATTAACTGTAACGTTTGATACTTGCCATTTTTTTGAAGCGGGTTATGATATTGTAAATAATTTAGATGGTGTTCTTACTGAATTTGATAAATTGATTGGGCTTGACAGAATACAAGTGTTACACGTTAATGACAGTAAAAACTTTTTAGGTGCCCATAAAGATAGACACGAAAATATTGGCTATGGTGGTATTGGATTCGAAGCAATTAATAGAATAGTTCACTTGGAAGAATTTTCAAATATTCCTAAAATATTAGAAACACCTTATTATGGTGAAAATAAAGAGTTAGCACCATATAAGTATGAAATTGAAATGCTAAGAAATAAAAAATTCATAGATTTTAAAAATATTAATAAATAAAAAGGATAAGCTATGAGTAATATAAAAGTTGATAAATTAATGACTATACTAAAAGAAAATGGTTATAAATATACTGATAAAAGAAAAGCAATAATTGACTTATTAGTAAAAGAGGATAGATATATAAATGCAAAATATGTATCAGAAAAAGTAGGGAAAGAGTTTCCTGGATTAAGTTTTGACACTATATATAGGAATTTGAGTACATATGTAGAATTAGGAATATTAGAATTAACTGAAATAAATGGAGAAAGATTTTTTAAATTAGCATGTTCTAGTGATGAACATCATCATCACCATCATATATGTTTAAAATGCGGGAAAGCCAAAAATATTCATACAGAAATTTGTAATAATCTAAACATTCCAGAGTTAAAGGGTTATAGAATCGACGGACATAAATTTGAAATATATGGATTATGTCCTAATTGCATAAAGGATGAAAATAAATAATGTTAAATGGGATATTACCTGTATATAAAGAAAAAGGTATAACAAGTCATGATGTAGTATTTAAATTAAGAAAAATTTTAAATATGAAAAAAATCGGACATGCAGGAACTCTTGATCCTGATGTTGATGGCGTATTATTAGTATTATTAGGGAATAGTACTAAAGTTAGCGACTATGCAATGAATTTAGGGAAAAAATACTGTGCAGAAATTTGTTTAGGTATAAAAACAACAACAGAAGATATTAGTGGAGAAATATTAGAAGAAAAAAAAGTTACAAATATATCTATAGAAAATTTAAAACATATATGTGAAGGTCTAGTTGGAGAAATAGTACAAACACCACCTATATATTCTGCAATAAAAGTTAATGGAAAAAAATTATACGAATATGCAAGAAAAGGAGATTTCAATGTAAAAATTCCTTCAAGAAAAGTAAATATTTATAGCCTTGAAATATTAGAAGATAGCTGTTATTATAAAAACAATCACTTTTATTTCACTATAAATATTCACTGTGGAAAAGGAACATATATAAGAACATTAGCGACACAAATTGGAGAAAAGCTAAATATCCCTAGTTGTATGAGTAAATTAACTAGAACAGCAAGTGGAGAGATAACTATAGATAATACATACACTTTAGATGAAATAAAAAAATGTTCAAATGTAGAAAATATATTATTAAAAAAGGAACTTGCTTTAAAAGATTATAAGTTTTATGAACTACCAAAATTTAGAGCACATAAAGTTATGAATGGTTTAAGATTTAGAAAAGATCAATTTCCCCAACTAGATTTTAAATCAGGGATAGTTTTTACATATCAAGAAGAAGCAATAGCAATTTATTATTTAAAAAATATAGATGATGAATTGTTATCAATAAAAACTACTTTCCCGAAAAATATAGAGTAAATAGAAGGTATTATTATGAAATTGTTTGAGATTTCAAACTTAAAACAATTAGAAATAGACGATAAAGAAAGAATAATTGCATTAGGTTTTTTTGATGGAATTCATCTAGCACATCAAGAGATTATTGAAGGCGTAGTAAAAAGTTCTAAATTAAAAAACAAAGTAGCTACTTTAATAACTTTTGATAAAAATCCTAAAGAATATTTTACTAATAAGAAAATTCCTTTATTAACACCTAACAATTTAAAAGTAGAATTATTAGAGCAATATGGAATAGAAGAATTGTACATTTTACAGTTTAATGAACAATTAAGGATGTTATCAAAGGAAAATTTTGTAGAAAAAGTATTATTAACGTTAAATGCAGTTGAAATATTTTGTGGCTATGACTATTCATTTGGTTATAAAGGAGAAGGAACACCTGAATTTATAGAAAAATATACTAATAAAAAAATTGCGGTAAATAAAATTAATGAAAAGTTATTAGATAATAAGACAATATCTTCTACACTAATAAAAAAATATGTAGTTGAAGGTAATTTCAAAAAATATTTTTTATACACTAACAGATTTTATTGTTTAAAAGGTATTGTTATAAAAGGTAGGCAACTAGGTAGAACTATAAATTTTCCTACTGCAAATTTGTTAATAACAGATAATTTTGTACTTCCAGAAAAAAAAGGAGTATATTTAACTGTATTAAAAGTAAAAAATGAATACTATAAAGGTATAACTAATATAGGTAATAATCCTACTGTATCAAATGGTAATGAAATATTTATAGAAACTCATATTTTAAATTTTGATATGGATATATACAACGAGAATATTGAAATTTATTTCTATGATTTTATAAGATTAGAGAGAAAATTCAATGATATAATTGAATTAAAATTTCAATTAGAAAAAGATAAGATTTTTGCTGAAAAAAATAAAATAAATTTTAATAATATGATTATATAGTATTGAAAAAAAATATAAAATAGTGTAGAATATAGAAGTCCCTTATTCATGGTATAAAAACACTCCGATTTTACACTAAGATTAAGGAGAAAATTAAATAACGGAGGTGCCATATGGCAGCAATTAGTCAAGAAAGAAAAAATGAAATTATCGCAAAATATCGTACTCATGAATCAGATACAGGTTCACCAGAAGTACAAATCGCAGTTTTAACAGCTGAGATTGATGCTTTAACAGCACATTTAAATACACATAAAAAAGATCATGCAGGTCGTCGTGGATTACTAAAAAAAGTTTTCCGTCGTCGTCATTTATTAGATTATTTAATTAGAAAAGATATTCAAAGATATCGTGAATTAATTAAATCTTTAGGATTAAGAAGATAATTTTGACTTGCAGAAGATTTTTAAAAAAATCTTCTGCTTTTTTTAAATATTTGTTGACAAATGTAACTTTGAATAGTATAATGTTATAGTGTTTTAATCACAGTATATAATATGTCTCGGTAGCTCAGCAGGATAGAGCAACGGCCTTCTAAGCCGTCGGTCAGGGGTTCGAATCCCTTTCGGGACGTCAATAAAACTCAAGAAAATTTCTTGAGTTTTTTATTTTTTCTAAAATATACTATATAATAATTAATATTTTAATAAAGAATTAATGATTTTTATAAAAATAAAAAAACGTAGTGTTAAACTACGTTTTATTTATTTAATTTAGATTCGTGGAATTTTTTTAATATTCCTTCTTTAGAAAGTAAGCTTCTAACTGTATCTGATGGTTGAGCTCCATTTCCTAACCATTTTAAAGCTAATTCTTCATTAATATTGATTTCAGCTGGTTCTTTAACTGCATTATAAGTACCAATTGTTTCAATAGAACGCCCATCACGTGGTGCTCTTGAATCAGCAACAACTATACGGTAAAAAGGTGATTTTTTAGCACCTAATCTTTTTAAACGGATTTTTACTGCCATTTTAATACTCCTTTAATATTCAACTTTTTATTTATGTGTGTGTTTATGGGTATTTAATGAAAAGTTGAAACAATAAGCTAAGTTTTAAGCTAGTAAATATTCTAACATTATAATAATTTAATGTCAATACTTTTTCGAAAAAAGTGTCAACTTGTTTTATTGACAGATATATTTTTTTATTTAAAAGTAAATATAATATATGTAAATATAAAAAGTTGACAAAAATTAATAAATAATGCTTGATTTTTTTTTTCTAATTATTTATAATAATTAGGTATGTGATTTATTCACTCAAAAATAACTCTGTTCATATAATAAATGTTCAGGGCAGAAGGAGAAAATAAAATGAAACAAGGAATTCACCCAGATTACCGTAAAGTAGTTTTTATGGATACTACAAGTGGTTTTAAATTTTTAAGTGGTTCAACAAAACCAGCTAAAGAAACAATTGTTTGGGAAGATGGAAATGAATATCCATTATTAAAAGTGGAAATAAGTTCAGATACACACCCATTCTATACTGGACGTCAAAGATTTGCTCAAGCAGATGGACGTATTGAACGTTTCAACAAAAAATACGGAATCAACAAGTAAGAATTTAAAAACAGGCATCTTAAATAGTTGTCTGTTTTTATTCTACATGATATTAAAATAATTAGGTTGGAGAATTTATGTTTGAAAATAGAAAAGTAGGTTGGATAGAATGTATTTGTGGAAGTATGTTTTCTGGAAAATCAGAAGAATTGTTACGAAGAATTAAACGTGGAATAATAGCTAAACAAAATGTTTTATTATTTAAACCTTCTATAGATGATAGATATTCACTTGATAAAGTATCAACGCATAATGGAAATAGTTATGAATCTATTTCTATATCTAGTGCAGATGAAATATACAAATTTATAAATAATAAAAAATATGATATTATTGGTATAGATGAAGTTCAATTTTTTGATTCAAATATATTAAAAGTTATAAATAAATTGGCAGATGATGGAATACGTGTAATAGTAGCGGGGCTGGATATGGATTTTAAGGGAGAACCTTTTTATCCTATGCCTGAAATTATGGCTATAAGTGAAATAGTAACTAAATTACATGCAGTATGCAGTGTTTGTGGTAATGAAGCTAGCATAAGTCAAAGATTAATAAATGGCGAACCAGCTAGTTACAATGATCCTGTTGTAGTTATAGGTGCAAGTGAAAGCTATGAAGCAAGATGCCGTCATTGCCACAAAGTAAAGTTGTAATTTGGAGGAGTTATGGAAATATTAAATCAGCTTGAAATAGTAGAAGAACGTTATGAAAAATTAAATGAGTTATTGAGTGATCCAGATGTAGTAAGTGATACTAAAAAATTAATGGAATATTCAAAAGAACAACGTTCTATTGAAAAAACAGTAATAGTATTTAGAGAATATAAAAGCATTGTTCAACAAATAAATGATACTAAAGATTTACTTGAAATAGAAGAAGATAAAGATATGAAAGAGATGATGCAAGAAGAATTAAAATCATTAGAGCCATCTCTTGCACCAATGGAAGAAGGATTAAAAATATTGTTATTACCTAAAGATCCTAATGATAGTAAAAACGTGGTTGTAGAGGTTCGTGGTGCTGCAGGAGGAGATGAAGCAAACTTATTTGCTGGTGATTTATTAAGAATGTACACTAGATTTGCAGAATCTCAAGGTTGGAAAGTAGATATGTTGGAAAGATCAGAAACAGGTATTGGTGGCATAAAAGAAGCTATATTTATTGTTTCAGGTGAAGAAGTTTATTCAAAAATGAAATTTGAAAGTGGAGCTCATAGAGTACAACGTGTTCCAACTACAGAATCAAGTGGTCGTATTCATACTTCTACAGCAACTGTTGTAGTTTTACCAGAAGCAGAAGAAATAGAAATAGAAATTAATGAAAATGATATTCGTGTAGATACATTCGCATCAAGTGGTGCAGGAGGGCAATCTGTAAATACTACTATGTCAGCAGTTCGTCTTACACACATTCCAACTGGAGTTGTTGTTTCTATGCAAGATGAGCGTTCACAAATAAAAAATAAAGAAAAAGCTATGAAAGTTCTTCGTGCAAGAGTATATGATAAATTCCAACAAGAAGAACAAGCTAAATTTGATGCAGAAAGAAAATCAAAAGTTGGAACGGGGGATCGTTCAGAACGAATTAGAACATATAACTATCCTCAAAACAGGGTAACAGATCATCGTATAGGATTAACTATTCAAAAACTTGATCAAATTATTGAAGGTAAACTTGATGAGATAATGGAAGCTTTACGTATTGCAGAGCAAACGGAAAAAATGGCAGAATTAAATAAAGGTGAAGAATTATAATGAGAAGAGAACAGGCTTTAAATAAGGCTTGTTCTCTTTTACGAGAACAAGCAAAAGAAGAAAGTTTAGCAAAATTTTTATTGATGTATCTTCTAGATGAAACAACTATAGAATTTAATTCAAAATTTTTTGAAAAATTAGATGAAGAAATAATTGATACATATTTTAAGTTAATATCAACTCATATTAATGAAGATACACCATTAAGTCATTTAGTAGGTTTTGAAATATTTTATGATAGGAAATTTAGTGTAACAAAAGATGTATTATCCCCTAGAATGGAAACAGAAGAACTAGTATACGAAGTAATAAAATATATAAAAAATAATAAATTAAATAATTTAAAAATACTAGATTTATGTACAGGTAGTGGAGCCATAGCAATTACTTTAAAAAAAGAATTAGAACAACTTAATGTAAATACAGAAATAGTAGCTAGTGATATAAGTTTTGAAGCTTTGAATATAGCCAAAAAAAATGCAGAAAATAATTTAGCTAATATAAATTTTATAAAATCCGACATTTTTGACAATATTAATTGTAAGTTTGATTTAATAATTTCAAATCCTCCATACATTTCAAAAGACGAAAAAAATGATATACAGAAAAATGTTTTAAACTATGATCCTCATATAGCACTTTTTGCAGAAGAAAATGGACTTTATTTTTATAGAAATATAATAGAAAATGCAAAAAAATATTTACAAAATGATAATTCATTAATTTTCTTTGAAATAGGATATAAACAAGGAAATGATATAAAAAAAATATCAATAAAAAATAATTTCAATATAGAAATAAAAAAAGATATTAATGGTAAAGATAGAATAGCTATTTTAAAAATAAATTAATATAAAATTTAGAAAACA